>DAOVUK010000483.1 GCA_030632625.1 Gammaproteobacteria bacterium | reverse complement strand
GCACTGCAATTAAAAATCTCTATTTTCAGTTTATACTTGCTAAACTGTTATTAAATTTCCTATCCTTTAAATGAAATTAAGCTTAACAACTCTGGATTAATATCTTTGCGTCATTGGGACAAAATATTGAAAAAAATTATCATCAGTTCTCCACATATCCTAATAGTTTATTTTTTAATACTATTTTTTGTTAGCAATGTCCATGCAGACAATCTGACCATAGCGGCAGCTAATTCAACCTGTTCAGCTGTCAAATCAGCAGGTGCTTTATTTCAACAGCAGCGAGATATCAGTATTCACTACATTTGTAAATCTTCGGGACGGCTTGCCAAGGGTATCAAAGGTCGAACAATTCAGGCTGACATCTATATATCAGCGAATAAGGCCTGGATGGATAAGATGGTTAAGAACAGCATCATTGCCCGCAAGGATGTGATGAGTATGTGGGGCAATTCATTGCTGGTAGTGGCTCGAAAAGACGACCCGATACAACTTGATCACTGGGCTGAGATGACATCAGATAAAGTCAAAAATATTATGATTGGCGATCCGGGTACTGCACCATTTGGCCGTTATGCCAAGCAGTCATTCCAATCAACCGGGATCTGGGATGAAATTAAGAAAAAAATTGAAACTAAAAAACATATTACTTTATTAGCCGATGTGCTGGTTAAATCAGATTATGGTACTGTCGGTGTTTTATTCAAGACGAATACAAATAGTGAGATGAAAGTTATTTATGCAATAGATAATTCCTGGCACGATCCTATTCATTACTTTGCAGCACCTGTTCTTGAATCAGAAAAACAGATAGAGAGTCAATACTTTATGGATTTCATGAAAAGTCCAGAGGGATTGCGCCTGTTTAATGACGCTGGATTTAAGACCTTTAACCCCTAAGGATGTAATGACAATGCTTCATCTGCTGAAAAATACATCATTGTTTCATCAAATAGCGGTACCAATGTTTATCGTTGCACTGCTGGGCATGTCGGCAATATTCTACAGCGGATATAATTTAAAGACATCGATTGATGATACCAAAAAATTTTACGACGTCAGCAATTATCACTTTAATAAGTTAAATGATATTGATAAAAATTTTTCATCATTCCAGACCTTAGGTTTAAAACATCTTGTTTCTGAAAGTTCTTTAAAAATGAATGACCTATCTATAAAGCTGGACAATGAAAAACAAACTTTTGTGAACAATATTGAGTTATTATATCAGTCATTTATTGCTGGAAATAAAAATGAAGCATCAAGAGCAAAGACTCATTTACTTAAAGAACTGACAGGGGAATACTTTACAGCAGTTTCTGCAGCATTGACTGAGAGTGAAGAATTTGAAAAAGAAGTTGCTTTTGAAATATGGACCAAAGTAGAAAAAAAATATGTGTCTGGTATAGATAATACAATTCAGGCTCTTATTAAGGAAGAATTCAAACATCTTACCTCTGGACAGGACTCCATTATTCTGGCGGTTAATAATAATCTGATGTTAACCATTAGCCTTGGAATGAGTGGTGCACTGCTGCTTTTTGTTATTGCTTTTTATGTAGCACGTCGATTTTCACATCGATTAATGAATTTACTGATTTGGTCAGAAAAATTTTCTGATGATACTGCTTCCACTATGCTTAATGATAACAGTGATGATGAAGTGGGCAGATTAACACGAGCCATTAATCTGATGTCAAAAAAAATCACTAAATCATATGAGCAACTCGAATCTGCAAAAGAATTGGCGGAAGATGCCAACCGCACTAAAAGTGAGTTTCTTGCCAATATGTCTCATGAATTACGCACTCCTATGCATGCAATGCTGAGCTTTTCTGCAATGGGAGAAAGAAAATTTGACAGTACGACGCCGGAGAAATTAAAGCGATATTTTTCGAATATTAATATGAGCGGTCAAAGGCTGCTGATTCTGCTGAATGATCTGCTGGACCTTTCCAAACTGGAAGCAAGCTGTATGGAATATAATATCGATGAACATGATTTTGGAATGATTATAGATATTGCAGTGACCGAGTTTGAAGAACTGGTGAAGAAAAATAAACTGAATTTAAAAATTGAATATCCGGCGAATGATATAAAAGGTCACTTTGATGCAGAAAAAATACTTCAGGTTGTCCGTAATCTATTATCTAATGCCATAAGATACACGCCTGAGGGTAAAGATATTATCATTTCTTATGAGCAGGCCGAATTTGCTCATGAAGAAAACATCACAGCTGCTGTTTCTGCACTGACTTTTTCAATATCTGATAATGGTATAGGAATACCTGAAAATGAAACAGAATCAGTCTTCGACAAATTTGTTCAATCCAGTAAGACCCGAACAGAATCTGGTGGTACTGGTTTGGGACTGGCTATTTGTAAAGAGATTATTGAAGGACACCATGGCACAATAAAGGCTGAAAATAACTCAGAGGGAGGTGCCGTGTTTTCATTTGTTATTCCAAAAGAGAGAACAGAGCATCAAGCTCTAGAAATATTTTAAAAAAACGAAAAAATATTAAAGAGCGACTAACACAGGATAAGTCGCTCTAGAAATATTTAAAAAAAACACAAAAATATTAAAGAGCGACTAACACAGGATAAGTCGCTCTAGAAATATTTAAAAAAAACACAAAAATATTAAAGAGCGACTAAAGTTCCTGGTGATGTGGACGCTAAAGCACTAACTGAAAAAATTTATCTTTAACTTATGGGTATAATGGAATGGATATTTCCGGAGTTC
>DAOVUK010000324.1 GCA_030632625.1 Gammaproteobacteria bacterium | reverse complement strand
TGCCTTTTCCTGTTCTTGAAGATCTGATTTCATCTTAAGAAGTAATTGTCTTATTTGTTCAAGATTTTTTTCATCCATGTTAATTCACTTTTTTGTTATGGTAATTTTACGTCGGAATTCTTTTTCCATGATAAGATCTAATAAATGGCTGCTTCACGCCCGGAAAGACCGTTAGCAGATTAAATTGCTAATTAATTTTTGAAACTCATGTGCAGGTACTGGTTTTCCAAGGAAATTGCCCTGAATTTCATGACAGCCATTTTGTTGAAGAAATTCAAGCTGCTCAAGAGTTTCGACCCCTTCTGCTATCACTTTAAGATTAAGTGATTTGGCCAGAGAAATAATTGCCCGTACAATATCCGCATCTTTTGAATCAGTGGTCAGATCACATACAAAGGACTGGTCAATTTTTAGTGTATCAATTGGGAAGTTTTTTAAATAACTCAATGATGAATAGCCTGTGCCGAAATCATCTATTGCAAAGGATATACCCTGGTCTCGTAACTGATTCATAATTGAGATTGCCATTTCAGTATTTTCCATTAGCAGGCTTTCGGTAATTTCAAACTCTAACAAATCGATGGGGAGCTCTTGTGCCTTAATAATTTGTAGTAAATCCTTAACGATATTTTTGTTGTAAAATTGGCATATTGATATATTAACGGCAACACGCAGATCGCATGATAACTGCTGATTCCACAGCCTGGTTTGACGACAGGCCTCAGTTAAAATAAATTCACCAAGGGGTAAAATTAAACCTGTTTCTTCTGTACAAGTAAGAAATTCAGCAGGTAAGACCATTTCGCCATCAGCCTTAAACCATCGGACTAATACCTCCATTCCTATTAACTTACGGTCAGTTGCTCGAAATTTTGGTTGATAGTAAAGCTGGAACTCTTCATTAGCTAGCGCTTTATGAAGCTCATGTATTATTTTCTGGTGTTTGATAGCCTTGGCATTCATATCATCTAGAAAAAATACATATTTATTTTTTCCTGTTGCCTTTGATTGGTACATTGCAATATCAGCATGTTTAATAAAGTCATCTCGATTTTGTGCATCATCTGGATATATAGCGATTCCAATACTGGCACCAATGTGAATACTTTGATGATTAATAGTTATCGTTTGTCTAATAACATCCAGAATCTCTTGAGCCAACGAACTCACTTGATCGGAATTTTGAAAATCACTGATCAGCATAGCAAATTCATCACCACCTAATCGACCTACACGATCAGACTTACGAGTACGTTCTTGTAGTCGTTTTGCAATTTCTATCAGTAACTTATCGCCTGCCGCATGCCCAAGAGTATCATTTATACCTTTGAATCCATCCAAATCAATAAACAGTAAAGCAATTTGTTTTCCGCTTCGCTGTACGGATAACATTGCTGTATCGATACCTTCATAAAAGAATGTCCTATTGGCTAAAGAGGTTAATGGATCATAAAAAGCCAGGCTGCGAAGTTTGTCTTCAGCGGTCTTTTTTTCAGTAATATCACTGAAGATACCCACAAAATTTGTAATTTCATCCGTGTCATTATGAATGGCATTGATGGTTAGCCATTTGGGATAAACTTCACCACTTTTACGCCGATCCCATATTTCTCCAGACCAGTTTCCTGTATCGAGTATTTTCTTCCACATATTTTGATAAAATTCTTTACTGTGCCGATCTGACTGATTAAGCTTTGGGTTTTTTCCGATAAGTTCATGGGGATGGTAACCTGTGATTTGTTCATAGGCCTGATTGATTTCCAAAATTTTTCCCTGGGTATCGGTTATAACCACCGCTTCACTGGTATTTTCAATCACTTTTTTGGCTAAATGAAGCGATTTTATATTCCGATTGTAGATATTCAGGAAAAACCAGAGAAGTACAAGATAAGCGAAAAGACGTAATATATGCCAAAGCCACCAGGTTGCATCCCAAAGATCAGAAAAATGAAATAAAATAGCCGCCATACCAAAGAGCAAGCAATGATTGGCTAATAGTAACTTTTCATCCTGGTTTTCTAAATTTTTTTGAATGCTGAAGTGAAACCATGCAACCAAAAAACCAAGGCCGCCAATAAGATTTAAAAGTTCAGCTTTAACGGTAAAGTGACCATTGTTAACCATATCTGGGATCAACTGAGGAAATAAAACAGAGCCGATGCCCAAAAAGACACATAATACAGACATAAGATAGGGAAGAAAATGAAGACTTGATAATTTAGAAATGCGTTCAGGTAAGATGACTAACGCAAAAGTCAGGCCGCCAAAAAAAGTGGCTAAACTATGCAGCCATACAAATATATTTCCTGGTTCTATGCTGGCGTGGAAACCATCAAGGAGTCCCATTCCCATCAGAGTGGTAGCCACCCATATATACCCGGGATGAAGTTGATTGTTACGCCGCATAATTAAGATGAACAGGGCGAGTAAAATAGCTGCAAATGAACCAACGCCTTCAACCATTGCGTGCAAAGAAACATTTGACCAGCGTTCTGTTTCAAGATACAAATTGAATAGAATGGCAACCGCAACTGGTATAACAGCACTAGGGAGAATAGTCGTTAAGAAGGGATACCACCATATCAAACTCTTTGATGGAATCGAATTGTTATTGGAAGTCATTTAAATTAATGTGAATAAACTTGCATAATGGTTTCCAGTTCTTTGATGATTTTGTCCTGTTCAATTTGCGGAATATGAATTAAGTCATCAAGAATATACCCCTGCCGATGTTGATTGATTGAATCATAGACATAATCACAACCTTTCTCACAAATACTTTCAATGACTTCATCATATTGAAAGGGATCCACTTCATTAACATTTGTACCAAACCAGAAAGACATGCCTTTCTCCAGAAATTCATTATAAGGCAGGTAATGTGAACCGTCACAGGAAAAATTAAGGCTGATCATGCCATTGATGATATTAATGGATCCGCCGCGTAAATAAATAGTTTCATCAGCAAAACGTAATTGTCGGAAATATTCAAATATTTTAGTAATATCTGCTTCAGGTACGGTTGCAAGTTCAGAATAGTTATGGCGCGGATAAACCAGACAAATATCGGGATCATTCAGCTCATTCATAGTTAAAAGCCGATAATTATAGGGATCATCTAATAGCCAGATAGTGGTTCTGCTGCTGGAGAAATGAAATTTCCCATGAAAAACCCCATGTTCACTAATGAGCTCCTGCATTAGAGCAAAAACATTATCAATATTATTATCCATATCACTTTGTAATCGCTGCTGGGCAAATAGTCCGCTGCGAATAGCCGGGTCACCCTTAATTTGCTGCCATTTATAATTTTCTTTATAGAGATGATTGGTTCCAGGGAGTTCCCGTAAATCATAATCAACACCCAGATAGCCGATTAGAATTCCATGATTGTCTTTTATGACATGAATTGCAGTGATAGACGGACGTTTGTTATGTTTACTGATATAAGCTTCTGAAAGAATAAAGTCATAACGACTAAAATCACCCAGCATATAAGGACGTTGAGAACGATCACGGCCCAGACTTTTCGTATCGCTCGAATTACGTAAAATAGTTCTGGTGATCTGTACACCCTGGCTATCCATGACGTATAAATACTTACAAAATTGAAAGACTGGAAATGCTTTATGTAAGTGAGCTTCCAGTTTTTCTGAGTGAGATATATCGGCTGACAGGCTAAGAACGAGTTGTGATAATGGCTCTTTCAGCAATTTTATCAGAATATGACGTTGTTTGGATATTGTTTTTTGAAGAATGTTTCGCATATATGCTTAAAATTGGATGGATGAAATAATTTATATTTTTGTATATTATTTCCAAGACCCTTACGTTAAGAGTTTTCTTTTGAATAAAAAGCAAACTTAACACGTTCATAATTTGATGCTGCTTTTGCAACCTTACCCTGATTACCGGTTTGCAGCCATTTTTTAATACGATTGGCATCACCTATGGGGCTGCGTTTACCGAATGAATCTAAAAAGACCATAATGACATCTTTATTATCTATTTTTCGCAACATCACCAGACAGCGGCCTGCTTCATCAAGATAACCCGTTTTACTGAGTTTGACATCCTGATGTCCGGCACGAACTAAAACATTAGTATTAGTATAAGCTAAATTATAACGGGGCTTTTTAAAACGTGCGGTATAAACTTTGGTCGTACTGTATTTTTTAATCAATGGATATTTTGTTGCAGCAGCAACCATTTTGGCCAGATCAGATGCGGTTGAAACGTTTTTTTCCGATAAACCGGTTGAATTAACAAAATGTGTCTGTTTCATTCCCAATGCTTTGGCTTTTTTGTTCATTGCTTTAACAAAGGCAGAAGAGCCTCCAGGATAGGTACGTCCTAATGCCGAAGCAGCAAGATTTTCTGATGACATCAGAGCAATTCGTAATACATCACCACGGCTCAGCTGCGAACCAATTCTGACCCTTGAGTAGTAATTATTAATACTGGTTTTGTCTTCTTTAGCAAAACGTATTTTTTCTTTCAGAGATAATTTTGCATC
>DAOVUK010000415.1 GCA_030632625.1 Gammaproteobacteria bacterium | reverse complement strand
GGCACACAGGTTATGAATTAGCACTACAATATGCATTTACTCATATTGCTCAGATGAAACAATAAGAGCAATACTCACAAGTCTCAAAAAGGCATAGTATAACTGAGATGTTACTTATACAGGCCTAACTTAACAAACACTTACTATAAATTAAGAAGCAAGGTTCAAATTATGGACATCCGTAAAATAAAAAAACTCATTGAACTGCTGGATGAATCCGGTGTTGCGGAAATTGAAATTCATGAAGGCGAAGAGTCGGTACGAATTTCACGCAACAGCCCCGCTCCAGCTGTCATGCAAATGCCTCCTGGAGGCTATGCACAAGCTTATGCTCCCGCTGCAGCAGCAATTCCTGCGGCTGCAACCGCTGAAGCACCTGCCGCTGCTGAGCCTGAAAAAATAACAGGTCATGAAGTCAAAGCGCCCATGGTCGGCACATACTATAGCGCACCATCTCCCGGAGCCGCATTATTTATTGAAGTGGGACAAAAGGTCACTAAGGGCGATACTATTTGTATTATTGAAGCAATGAAGCTGCTTAATCAAATTGAAGCCGATGCCAGTGGTACCATTAAAGCAATTTGCATTGAAAATGGCGAGCCTGTGGAATATGGCCAGGCCATTTGTATTATAGAATAAAGTACCGGTGCTATTTACCCGGCACTCATTGATAAACACATTGATACTCATTTATAAATACCTGGAAGCCTCTGATGTTTGAGAAGATAGTCATTGCCAATCGTGGAGAAATTGCACTGCGTATACACCGTGCCTGCCGCGAATTAGGCATTAAAACCGTTGCCGTTCATTCAGTGGCAGATAAAAATCTTAAGCATGTGCTTCTTGCAGATGAATCCGTTTGTATCGGCCCCGCTCCATCTGTTGACAGTTATTTAAATGTCCCGGCACTCATCAGTGCTGCAGAAGTGACTGATTCTCAGGCCATTCATCCCGGTTATGGTTTTCTTTCTGAAAATGCTGATTTTGCTGAACGTGTTGAAGAAAGCGGCTTTGTTTTTATTGGACCCCGCCCTGAATCAATCCGCACTATGGGCGATAAAGTTCAGGCGATTAAGTCTATGCTCAAAGCCAAAGTACCTACCGTTCCTGGTTCAAATGGTGCTTTAGGTGATGATCCTGAAACTAATATGCGCATAGGTCGTGAAATCGGCTACCCGGTCATTATTAAAGCCTCCGGCGGCGGCGGCGGTCGGGGTATGCGTGTGGTCCGCTCCGAGGCCAGCCTGCTCAATGCCATTTCACTGACAAAAACTGAAGCTGATGTGACTTTTGGTAATGATGAAGTGTATATGGAAAAGTTTTTAGAAACACCACGTCACATTGAAATTCAAGTCATTGCTGATGAACATGGCAATGCAGTCCATCTGGGTGAACGCGACTGCTCTATGCAGCGTCGCCACCAAAAAGTAGTAGAAGAAGCACCTGCACCGGGCATTAGCGAAGAAGTACGTAATAAAATTGGTGAACGTTGTGCTGAAGCCTGTCGCCAGATTGGCTATCGCGGCGCAGGTACATTTGAATTTTTATATGAAAATGGTGAGTTCTATTTCATTGAAATGAACACCCGTATTCAGGTAGAACATCCTGTCACTGAGTTTATTACCGGTGTTGATTTAGTCCGTGAACAGATACGTGTGGCGGCAGGTTTACCGCTGAGCTTTTCGCAAAGTGATATTAAAATTAAAGGGCATTCAATTGAATGCCGTATTAATGCAGAAGATGCCAAAACCTTTATGCCCAGCCCCGGTCGTATTGAAACATATCATGCACCCGGCGGTCCCGGAGTAAGAGTTGATTCTCATATTTATAGTGGTTATACCGTCCCTCCCTATTATGATTCAATGATTGGCAAATTAATCACCTTCGGAAATACTCGTGATATTGCCATTGCACGCATGACTACAGCTCTGAGTGAAATGGTCGTGCAGGGAATACAAACCAATATACCACTGCAGCAGGATATTCTTTCCGACAGTGCATTTAATGCAGGCGGCACCAATATTCATTATCTTGAGAAAAAACTCGGGCTGTAAACTTAATCTGTAAAAGAATTATTATGGCCTGGTTGCAACTTACTCTCGAAGCGACTCACAGCAATAGTGAACAACTATCTGAACTACTGAGTCAGGCTGGTGCTGCTTCAGTCACTCTGCAGGACGCTCATGACGAGCCAATTTTTGAGCCGCCGCCAGGCAGCACCCCTCTATGGAAAGAACTCCTGCTGACAGGCCTCTTTGAAGCCGATGTCCCGATCGAATCAGTTCTGCACTTCATCAAAAGTAACTATGGCGAACTACCGTCTTATACACTTAACCCGCTAGAAGATAAAGATTGGGTTCGTGCCTGGATGGATGATTTTAAGCCCATGCTGTTTGGTCAGCGAGTCTGGATCTGTCCCAGCTGGCATACTCCCCCGGATCCTGATGCCATCAATATCATGCTCGATCCGGGGCTGGCCTTTGGCACCGGCACCCATCCAACAACGTCACTATGCCTGCAATGGCTGGATCAAAATTTTCAAAAGTCTCCTTTTAAAACGGCTGTTGATGTCATTGATTATGGTTGCGGCTCAGGAATTTTAGGTATTGCCGCCAACCTGCTCGGCGCCTCTCAGGTGTATGCCGTTGATCTGGATCCCCAGGCTTTATTAGCCACTCAGGCTAATGCTGAAAAAAATCATGTCGAAGCAAGAATGCATACTTTTTCAGTAACCGAATTTAAACGCCAATATCAGACACTGCAGTGTCCCTTGCTTCTGGCCAATATCCTGGCTGGGCCATTAGTAGATTTAGCTGCAATGCTGGCATCACATGTTAGCCCTAAAGGGAATATAGTTTTATCAGGCATTCTGGCAGAACAGGCAGAAACAGTTTCTACAGCCTATCAGCCATGGTTTACAATTGATGACATCACTCAGGAAGGTGATTGGGTCCGAATTGCAGGCACAAAATTATAAAACGCCGCTTAATGGGACGAGGCCCACATTCATCAGTAAAATCCATAACGTCAGAGACTAACTACAGATTATTTTATGCAAAAATGTTAGTATCAAAAAACTATATTTATGTAATATATCTGTAGTACCCCAATAGGTGCCCAGATAGGTGAATTAAGGAAAGCTTTCAGCAAATGTATACCCACTGTCCAAACTGCGATACACATTTTGAAATCACTCAGGAATACCTGAATATTGCCAATGGCAAAGTACGCTGTGGTAAATGTGATCATATTTTTAATGCCCTGGATAACCTTTGTAACAGACCGGCAGATCCTGATGACAACTCTGATATAACACAAGCTGATGGCTCTGATATAACACAAGCGGAAGATACTGATACAGCACAAACCGAAGATACTGATACTGAACAAGCCGAAGATACTGATACTGAACAAGCCGAAGATGCTGACACTGCACAAGACCAGGATGCTGATGCCAATAAACCTGAAACAAATCAATTTAACAGCAACATTGAAGACACCAGCATAAAAAAATCTCTTTTTGACAGTTCAAGCCTGTCTATTCCCAGTTTTGATATTAAAGAAAAAATGGAGC
>DAOVUK010000482.1 GCA_030632625.1 Gammaproteobacteria bacterium | reverse complement strand
TGAAAACCAGAGCACTGAAAGTAATAAGCGTAACAGCAATCAACAGCCCCTGGAACTTCCCTCTCCTGATAATGAAAGAATGTTATCAATTCGACTTATCCCTTATGGAAAAAAATATTTACTGATCGCGCGTGATGTGAGCAGTATTCAAAAACTAAAAACCATGCGTAGAGATTTTGTGGCGAATGTTTCTCATGAGTTAAGAACGCCTTTAACCGTTATTTCCGGTTATCTCGAAACTCTGGAAGATTATCTTAAAGATCAACCTGTTTATGCAAATTCTATTCAGATGATGCAGCAGCAATCTCATCGTATGTGTCATATTGTGGAAGATCTGTTATTGCTTTCGACCATTGAAAGTAATGAGCGGCGGATCCTGAAAAATGATTTCATTGATATAACGGCTCTAATTGCGATGTTAAAGAAAGAAGCGCTGGTCCTGAGCAATGGCAGACACAAAATTGAAGTAATTACCTCTGATTTGAAATGGCTTAGAGGCGATAGTAATGAGCTGCAGAGTGCTTTTTCAAATCTTGTCAGTAATGCCATTCGTTATACGCCTGAAGGGGGGGAAATTACCATGCGATGGTATCTTGATGAAAATAAGCAAGGGTGTTTTGAGGTTCAGGATAATGGTGATGGCATTGCAGAACATCATGTTGAACGATTAACAGAACGTTTTTATCGGGTTGATGTAGGACGCTCCAGAGAAACGGGTGGAACGGGTTTAGGACTTGCAATTGTTAAGCATGTGGTAAATCATCATCATGGTAAACTGATCATTAGCAGTAAAATGGGTATTGGCTCTGTTTTTCGCTGTGAATTTCCGCAAAAAATGTTAAACAAAGATTAATTTTACAATATGTTTTTGATTATTAAGAAAAATACTGAAAAGATTATTCTGGCTGGAATACTGATTGCCGGCATAAGCCTGATGAGCAATACACCGGCTTCGGCCAGTGATTCACGACTGCCTGAGTATCAACGGGCCAGTGGTGTTTCAGGCAATCTCTCAAGTGTCGGTTCAGACACTCTGGCTAATCTGATGACATTATGGGCAGAAGAGTATCAGCGTATTTATCCCAATGTTAATATTCAGATTCAAGCTGCTGGTTCATCAACTGCTCCCCCTGCTTTAACTGAAGGTACTTCAAATCTGGGTCCGATGAGCCGAAAAATGAAGTCAAAAGAAATTGCTGCATTTGAAGATAAATATGCTTATAAACCCGTCGCTATTCCTGTTGCCATTGATGCTCTGGCTGTTTATGTAAATAAGGATAATCCCATCAAAGGTCTGAGTCTTGCACAAGTTGATGCAATTTTTTCTTCAACGCGCAAATGTGGTATTGAAACAGATATTAACAAGTGGGGAAATGTCGGTTTAACCGGTTCATGGGCTGCAAAAGGTATTCAAATATATGGTCGTAACTCTGTTTCCGGAACCTATGGATATTTTAAAAAGAAAGCTTTATGTAAGGGTGACTATAAAAATAATGTTAATGAACAACCAGGTTCTGCATCTGTTGTGCAATCAGTAACCACATCAATTAATGGTATTGGGTATTCTGGTATCGGCTATAAAACATCAGGTGTTAAAGCCCTGCCATTGACTAAGAAAGAAGGCAGGCCTTATATTCAACCCACTAAAGAAACCGCCTCGAATGGACAATACCCATTGTCCAGATTTCTATATATTTATGTTAATAAAAAACCGAATAAACCTTTACAGCCTTTAGAAAAAGAGTTTATTAAAATGGTTCTTTCGCGACAGGGTCAAAAGGTGGTTCTCAAAGATGGTTATATTCCACTACCGGCTAAAGTTGTTGAAAAAGTCTTAATGAGGATTGAATAAGGACAAAAAGTCCGTACTTTTGTTACAAATACGGCTAATAAAACAATCCAGGTCATATAATCGTCATATTTTTGTAATATAATACATAGCGTCTATGAACAGTATGCAGCTGCCCTATAATTATATGATTTGATGACTTTTTCACATGAATCAGAATATTACAAAATATCCACATGAAAATAATATGCTGTTACCTATTGATCACCCGCGAAGAGTTCGTCACTGGAAACTGAGAGTTCTAAAAGACAAATTTGCCCATTTTTGCGTTACTCTGGGTGGAAACTCGGTTATTGTTGCGATATTACTGATTTTTTTCTATCTGGTTTATGAAACTGCACCTTTGCTTAAAAGTGCAGAAATTGAAGTGATGGCTGAATATCCTATTGCTTCTCAGAATCCCGTCACTCCCGGAAAAACTCAGACGGAAGTCAATGTTGAGAGCTATTATACTATTGAAGAGCAGGGTGAGATTGCTGCAAAATTTGAACGCTCAGGCCGTATTTTATTTTTTGATACAAGAACCGGTCAAGTTACCAAAGAGACTCAACTTATTGTTCCGCAAGAGGAACATATAACAAGTTTTTATGCTGCTGATCCTGCCAGTGAGCTGGTGGCCTATGGGCTGAGTGATGGTCATTTGCTCATTGCCAGACATGAATTCAAAGTATCCTTTCCTGATGATAAGCGCTTGATCACACCGGAAATTGTTTTTCCTATGGGAAAAGCGCCATTAAAAATTGACTCTTCAGCACAGGCACTCAAGCAGATTGCTGTTGAAAGAAATGAAGAAAAATTAACGATTGTTGCCCTGACGGAAGATAAACGTCTTTTATTAAGCCGTTTTATCAAACAGGATTCAAAGACTCATGCTGAATATTTTTCCGGAGATGAGGC
>DAOVUK010000226.1 GCA_030632625.1 Gammaproteobacteria bacterium | reverse complement strand
TACTGGATGTGTTTATATCATTAATCATTTTATTCTCCTCAAGGCTGACAGTTTATGCGTCAACTTATGCATCAAATTTTGTGTCAACTTATGTGTCAAAGAATCAACTATTCAATAGACTCTTGTCACTATAAATAGTACTTAAGCAGTTTTCACGCCAAAACCACCAGGAATAGTAATACCACCCTCACGCATTTTGGCTAATTTGTATCTTAAGGTTCTCTGACTAATACCCAGTTGTTCTGCAGCCATCTTCCTATTGCCAAAAGTCAGCTGTAAAATTTCTAAAATCTTATCAAATTCACGACTACGTAATTCATCATTGAGATTAGATGCTTTCTTTTCCGCTTGATTTAAGCGTTGTGGACTTGATACACCTGCTGTTAAAACTTCACTGGCAACAGGCTGAGCAGTGGATACCCGTTCTACTACATTAGCCATACCAGCATTGGCCATATCAGAGCTTAAGCAAGAGCTTGCATCAAAGCTGTCTAAAGCTGTTTCCATAGGTATATCCTGCGGTGTTATAACCCCGTCCAAATGCAGGATAAAAGCTCGTTGAAGAACATTATCCAACTCACGGATATTACCCGGCCAGCAATGATTAATCAGCTTCTGCTCTGCTGCTTTATTAATAACAGGAATTGCCACTGCATTTTGTTTAGCCATTTTATTAATAATATGCCTGGCCAAGGGCACAATATCTTCTTTTCTATCCTTTAAGTCAGGCAGCAGCATAGGAAAAACATTAAGGCGATAAAATAAGTCTTCACGGAATTTATGCTGCTGAACCTGCTGATGCATATTTTGATTGGATGTAGCCAGAATTCTGACATCCAGGGGTATCAATTCCTGTCCACCCAGGCGTTCCACTTCCTTCTCCTGCAATACACGCAATAATTTAGCCTGCAGGCCTAAGTCCATTTCAGAAATTTCATCCAATAATAAAGTGCCTCCCTGAGCCTGCTCAAATTTACCTGAAGAGGCTTTATAGGCTCCGGTAAAAGCCCCCTTTTCATAACCAAATAAGGTAGCTTCCAACATATTTTCAGGTATGGCTGCACAGTTAATTGCCACAAAGGGCTTATCAGCACGGGAGGAATGATTATGAATAAAACGTGCCAGAACTTCCTTGCCGGTACCACTGGAACCACCAATCATCACCGTAGCATCACTGGCGGCCACCCGTTTTGATAGTTGAGTGATGTTCTGCATACTTTGGGACTCGGCAATCATCTGATGCTCTTCAATCGTTTTACCCACAAAGCGGCTCACCACAGAAACCAGTACTTCAGCTTCAAAAGGTTTAACCAAATAATCGACCGCACCATCTTTCATGGCTTCAATTGCTTTACCAATGGTTCCATAAGCTGTCATTAACAGTACCGGCAAGTCATAATGACGCTTGATTTGTTTTAACAGCTGATGGCCATCCATTTTAGGCATTTGTACATCACTGATCACAATATCAATTTCTGAAAACTGATCAGCTGACAATACATCCAGGGCCGCCCGTCCATTATCAGCTTCAAGCACATTGTAACCACCCATTTCCAGAGTATCAGTCAAAGCTTCACGTAAAGCATCATCATCTTCAACGACCAGTATCAGAGGTGCCTGAGGATTCTGTTGCTTCAGGCCTGCAGTAGTTTTCGTTAGATAATTATTGCTCATAAGTGTTACTCCTGCTGCCTATTTTTTCTATTATTAAGTGATTGTATTTGTGTGGGTAAGCGCATTCTAAACACAGAACCTGAAGGGCTGGTTTTTTCCAGCCATAAATCCCCGTTATGAGCATTAGCAATTGCCTTAACAACGGATAAGCCCAGACCTGTACCGCTATTTTTGGTGGTATAAAACGGCTGGAATATTTTGTCGATATTATCTGCTGAAATACCCATTCCATTATCTTGAATACTAAAGTCAATAGCACCATCCAATGGCTGTGATACTTTAACTTGTATCTTGTTTTCTGCTCTGGTGCCTGTCTCAGAGAAAGCATGAATCGCATTATTTACCAGATTCACCAGTGCGCTGATCAATAAAGTACGATTGCCTGAGATATAGTGAGTTTTATCCAGCGTATAATTAAACATTAAATTAATATTCTGATGTGCTTTTTTCTCATGCAGCAATGATGCTGAGGAAGTCTGTTCTAATTCGTTGAGCAATTGCTCGACTGAAATACTTTCACGATTTTCCATACCATTACGGGAAAAGAGCAGCATATCATTAACAAGCTGTTCCAGGCTCTGAATGCGTGTCAAAATTTTGTCAGCAAAACGTAAACGTTTGTCATTATCCAGATGGGGTGATTTTAAATGTGATGCATAGAGCAATGCGGCTGATATAGGAGTTCTGATTTGATGTGCTAATTGAGCGGCCATTTGTCCCATAGAGGCTAAACGCTTTTGCTGGTCATATTTAGCCTGTAATTGATGTTTTTCTGTCACATCCTGTAATAAAATAATTTGTCCGGGAACACCTTGTCCCAATGGGCAGGTTGAAATGCTTACTATCCGGCCTTTTTGGGTAATAGAGTCCTGACCGGAAATTCGCTTATGATCAAAAGCACGATCAATAACAATACGCCAGTCTAAGCCTAATAGAGGTTCATCCAGTAATTCTATTGCAGCAGGATTACATTCCTGTACCACACCCGCGCCATCAAGAACAATAACACCTGCAGGTAAAGCTTTTAGTAAGGTTTTTAATCGGCTTTCAGTAATAGACTCCTGCAGAGGAGAATTTTCCTGCCGCTTTGAAGAGCCTGGATCTGAAAAGAGTCCGGCAATATAATCAGGTTTTGTTTTCAATAATGCAGTTACAGTCATAATATGCTCCAAAAAACGAATTCTATAGCGTTCATTAAAGCAAAAATCAAACCATATTACATTTTTATCTTTATTATCAATTGATTACAAAAATAAATTCCTTGTATGACAAAATTTTGTCAGTTAATAAGAAGCAAACAGCTAAGATTAATCTAAAAACACAAACAGGACGAGGCTCAGCCTTGAATTATTGCCAATTAGGTGTATACTTTTAATTGCCTTTCTAACAACAATAACAATCCATATTCTGGTTCTACTGAAACCACTGGGAACACATCATGTCAACAGATAAAAACACCGCAGTGCCGCTGAACAATCCGGAAAAAATTGCCCAGAGTTTTTTACGTCTGGGATGGGTCGGTTTCTGGATACAACTGGTCATGATAGCCATTCCAATCCTGTTACTGTTCTATGTACTTGTCATTGCCAGTCTTGAATCGATAAAATCCAAGGGAATTGACCTCAGTGCATACCTGTCCTATGGCAGTCTGGCGGTGATGTTATTTACTACATTCTGGTTCTTTCGTTATACCAGGCTTGCCCGGCAAATCATGAACCCTGACAAACGTCCTTCCCGGAAATCGGTTATCGATACAGTATGGATTGGTCTATGGGCCAGTGCCGTGGGCATATTTTTTTCCATGATATTGATGTTCAGTGCTGCAGGCAGGTTGCTATTTATACTTCTGGCAACTCCCCAAACAGGTGTACCTATTGCTGCGGCAGGTGGTGATCCCAGCCTGACACTTTCTGCTATTGACGGAGTCAGCCTGATATCATTGCTTGTTACCCTTACTGCTGAACTCATTGTTTTACTGTTTTCCATCTGGCTCCTTTTTAAAGTTGCCAGGGAGAACGATTCCAACCAGCATTAATTTAGGAGGAATCGGCCAGGTTCAGGATAGTACGATTTGTTGTAACCATATAAAATTATAAATTTGTCTATAGCTAAAATTAAAAATTCGTCTATAGTTAAAATTAAAAGGAAACCGTTATGAAACTCAGAAGACCTTTGATAACAATTTTTTTTGCATTTGCCGGCTCTATAAATTATGCCAGTGCTGATATGTTTATTTTCCCTGCCCAGGGCCAGACAGCTGACCAGCAGGAACTGGATGAATTTCGCTGCCAGCGCTGGGCTACCGATCGAACTGGTTTTAATCCCCTGGCGACGCCAACAACAACTACGCCACCTCCGTCGCAGCGGCGTCAAACTGGTGGGCTTGCCGGGGGAGCACTGGGTGGTGCGGCGCTTGGAGCGATCATCGGTGATAGTTCCCGCGCAGCAGGACGTGGTGCAATTGCAGGTGCTTTAATTGGCGGTGTCAGGCAAAACCGGACCAATACCAGGGTAGAGCAGGATACTGAGCAATGGGCACAAAGGGAAACAGCTAATCTTGCCAATAATCGTAATGACTTTGAACGTGCCATGAAAGCATGTCTGGAAGGTAAAGGTTATACTATCCGCTAAACAAATGGGTATACATAAAGACAACTGTTAATAAGTCATTTTTATATGCTTGAAAATGACTTATTAACAAGGTTCGTGTGTGGTGCCTGAATCAAATACAGAATTACCCCGTAATGAACCGCTAATGCTAATCTTTAATAACAGTTTATCGTTCTTTCAATAATAACCTGGTTCTCAGGAAAACTTCATCGGATACACCAAAAGCTGTTTTTAATGCCACATCCCGATCCCACTGATTCTTTATTCCGCCAATAACATAAGCATCTTTGATGGTAATATGATTAATATGATACCAGGGTGAGATTAATGGAAAAAATTGCAGTGGCCAGTCTGAACCATAAATCATTTTTTCTTTTATGCCTTCTTCTTTCAGTGACCTGGCAAGGTAACCCAGCTTGTTGAGCTGGGTTAGACTGGAAATATCTACGTACAGGTTTGGATATTTTCTTATCATCGGCAAGATACGCTCAAAGTTATCCTGCCCTTCATTTTCCCCGGTAGTTGCGATATGGGCCGCTATCACCGTGACACCCTGTTCAAGTGGGAGTTTTAAACGCACGGGATCGGCCAATTCGTCACGCGCATTGGCAAAAGACTTTTCCATACCGGTATGGGTCAGCAAAGGAATATTCAATTTCGCCATCATTTGATAGAAAGGAATATAAGCTGGATTAGATGGATCTATATTCATTATCGAAGGAATCCATTTTATTAGCAGGGCGCCTTTTTCTTTTACCTGCTGCAGACGCAGCAGGGCATCCTTGCGGTTAGGATTGACACTCGCACCAAACAGCAGGTTGTCATACAACGCAGTTTGACTGGCCACGTAGTCATTGGGTACAAAAATCTGTGTTTCCTTACGGTTTAATGTGCCGTCCTGGTCAACATAGCCGTCCATTGCCAGAATCACGGCCTGTTTAATGGTCTCAGACTGGGCAATTTGTTCACTGAGTTTTCTGACCAGAACCTGATCGCCCTGATTTTTCAGTTCATTTTCAGTTACACCCATTGCCCACATATAAAATGGAAAGCGGATATTATTTTGCATCTCTTCATTGATGAAACAACCTGACTCACCATAACCCAGCCCGGCAATATGAACATGGACATCAACAATATTTTTCCCCACCCCGGGGTTTAAACTGCCCATAGGGTTTTCACGACTAAGCATGAAACCGCTGTAAAGTACTAACAACAATAACAGTATAATTTTTTTCATAATAACCCTATGGTAAGTGCTTAGTTCCTGTGAACGCTAACTGGAAGTAGTCTCTAGTTTCATGACTAAAATCGTGATTTGTACATGCATTGTACATGGCCTTTGTATACCAGCCAGTAACATATATAATTATAACAGAATAACTTCAATACCTGCATTTTTCATTTGATAGGTCAGTGCTGAAGCATGAAACATTCAAACCTGTCAAATATGAACAAATTTGCCGTGATGGGGCTGCGTTCATCCTTGACGGAGGCCGGCGCGGATTGCTCATTGGCAATATACTCAGGCGGTGAAGCCCGAATAGCAGGGGCAAGCGCGCAGCATGGCTGTCAGAAGGATGATGCCACAGACCGTGTGTATTTGCTGCATGATGTCAGCAGGTCCCCTCACAGCGGACAACGACACGTACAACAGGCGACCTCTATATAACGATTCTGAAATTTCACCGTTCTTGGGCCTCTCAATTCGCCTAAAAGTTGGCGAGAATGAATGGAATCATCAGTGCATTGACCAGGTCGATAAAGAATGCCGCGACCAATGGCACGATAATAAATGCCATGTGCGATGCGCCGT
>DAOVUK010000349.1 GCA_030632625.1 Gammaproteobacteria bacterium | reverse complement strand
CCCTGTGAAGCAGGAACCGATCAGTTCAGCGATGAACTGGTGCCTGCTTAGTTTTTAACTAACAGGAATCCCCTTCCTTTCCACTTCGGTGGCAGTCGTCAGACTGAGGTGGGGGAGGATGTCAAGTGTTTACTTTTAATCAGCATGGCTTAATGGCCGGTGCTGGTATTCAGGGTTCAAAGATCACTAAAATTAATCCCGATAAATAAAAAAATTGTAACTACTCAGCGTGTTTAGATTTTGCCTCAGAACAAGGCGTTTTTGTCCGACCCTTTATGGGCGCCACAGGCGTTGTGTGAGCGTATACTAATACGTGACCATTTTGAGGGAAAAAACAACGCCGTTATGTGGTGAAAGATGAATACGCTGGGTAGTTACAAACAGGATACTGACTGATAGTGCTTAATGGTTGGTATCAGCTCACCACAGGGTTTTTTTTCACTAATTATCTATTGAAGATAAAATCCAGCAAAGTCTGTTTATTGTTCTTTTCCCATACCCAAAAATAGATTATACTTATCTGTTATCTAATTAACTTTCATCTGGAGGGAGCCCCCTTATGCGAATCGTTGAAGAAGCACTGACCTTTGATGATGTTTTACTCATTCCTGCCTTTTCTGAAGTCTTGCCTAAAGGCGTCGCACTTGAGACTAAATTAACCAGAGATATTGTACTTAATATTCCTATGGTTTCTGCGGCAATGGATACTGTCACCGAGCATCGCATGGCGATTGCAATGGCACAGCAGGGCGGTATTGGTATTATTCATAAAAATATGACCATAGAAGAACAGGCCAGAGAAGTCTCCAAAGTTAAAAAGCATGAAAGTGGTGTGGTGACAGACCCCATTACCGTTTCTCCAGATACCAGCATCCGTGACGTGATGGAATTGACCAGAAAAAAGCGAATTTCCGGTGTGCCTGTTGTTGCTAAAGGTGTTGGTGGTGATGATTTGGTCGGCATTGTAACCAGCCGTGATTTGCGTTTCGAAACTCATCTTGATGGGGCTGTCAGCAGCATCATGACGCCAAAAGAGCGTTTAGTGACTGTCAGCGAAGGCGCAGACAAGAAAGAAGCGAAGGCTCTGCTGCATGAAAATCGTATTGAAAAAGTATTAGTTGTTAATGATGCTTTTCAGTTACGCGGTATGATCACCGTAAAAGACATGCAAAAAGCCACTGATTATCCTTACGCCTGCAAAGATGAACAGAGTCGTTTACGCGTTGGCGCTGCGGTGGGTGTTGGTGCTGAAACTGATGAACGCATTGCAGCACTCGCAGAAGCAGGCGTTGATGTTATTGTTGTTGATACCGCACATGGCCATTCAATTGGTGTGATTGATCGCGTTGCCTGGGTGAAGAAAAATTTCCCTCAGGTGCAGGTGATTGGCGGTAATATCGCCACAGCAGCTGCGGCTCGTGCCCTGGTTGATGCCGGTGCAGATGCGGTTAAAGTGGGTATTGGCCCAGGTTCAATCTGTACCACCCGAATTGTTGCTGGAGTCGGTGTACCTCAGATCACTGCCATCAGCAATGTCGCTAAAGAACTCGAAGGCACTGGTGTGCCTTTGATTGGTGATGGCGGTATCCGTTTTTCAGGTGACTTTTCTAAAGCCATTGTTGCCGGGGCTTCCTGTTGTATGTTTGGTAGTATTTTTGCCGGTACAGAAGAAGCACCGGGTGAAGTTGAGCTTTTTCAGGGACGTTCATATAAGTCTTATCGTGGTATGGGTTCTATGGGCGCTATGTCACAGCAGCAGGGCTCCAGTGATCGTTATTTCCAGGAAAGCAGTGAGGCTGACAAGTTAGTGCCGGAAGGTATTGAAGGCCGTGTGCCATTTAAAGGGGGTATGCAGCCGGTGATTCATCAGATGTTGGGCGGCTTACGCTCATCAATGGGTTATACGGGGTGTGCGGATATTGAAACTATGCGCAGCAAGCCGGAGTTTGTTCGCGTCACCAGTGCAGGTATGGTTGAAAGTCATGTTCATGATGTTACTATTACCAAAGAAGCACCGAACTATAGAACGTAAATATTCTTCATTAAAAGAACAACGAAGGTCGGTTACTTAACAAGAGTAGTCGGCCTTCTTTTATTTTAAAACAGGAACACCGATGACACAAAATATTCATGACCACCGTATTCTTATTCTGGATTTTGGTTCTCAGTATACGCAGTTAATTGCCCGTCGTGTCCGTGAAGCGGGTGTGTATTGTGAAATTCATCCCTCAAATTATGCTGCAGAAGCCATTCGCACTTTTGCTGCTAAAGGCATTATTCTTTCTGGTGGCCCGGAAACGGTTACCGCAACCGATACGCCCAGAGCATCGGATGTTGTTTTTGAAATGGGCGTGCCGGTGCTGGGCATTTGTTATGGTATGCAGACCATGGCGGAGCAATTGGGCGGTAAGGTAGAAAATGCCGACCATCATGAATATGGTTATGCTCAGGTTCGGGCTCATGGTCATTCACAGCTGCTTAACAATATTGAAGATCATACCACAGAAGAAGGTTACGGCATGCTGGATGTCTGGATGTCACATGGTGATCGGGTGGTTGATTTGCCGCCAGGCTTCAAACTGATGGCCAGTACGGATAACGCCCCTATTGCCGGTATGGCCGATGAATCCCGGCATTTCTATGGTATTCAGTTTCATCCGGAAGTAACCCACACTAAACAGGGTGAACGAATTTTTCAGCGTTTTATTGTTGATATCTGTGCCTGTGATACCTTATGGAATTCGGGCAATATTATTGAAGATAATATTAACATTATTCGTGATCAGGTGGGCTCTGATGAAGTGATTTTAGGATTGTCCGGTGGTGTTGACTCATCCGTGGTTGCCGCATTGCTGCATCAGGCCATTGGTGATCAGCTGACCTGTGTTTTTGTTGATAATGGCCTGTTGCGTCTTAATGAGGGTGATCAGGTGATGAGCATGTTTGCTAAGCACATGGGCATCAAAGTCATCCGTGTGGATGCTGAAAAACGTTTTCTGGATCAGCTTGCCGGTGAAAGTGATCCGGAAAAGAAACGCAAAATTATTGGTCATGAATTTATTAATGTCTTTGATGAACAGTCCGCTAATCTGGAAAATGCCAAATGGCTGGCTCAGGGCACTATTTATCCTGATGTGATTGAATCAGGTGGTCAAAATGGTACGGCTCATTTGATTAAGTCACACCATAATGTCGGTGGTTTGCCGGAAGATATGAAACTGGGTCTGGTCGAACCTCTTCGAGAACTCTTTAAAGATGAAGTCAGAGAATTAGGGCTGGAATTAGGCCTGCCTTATGATATGGTTTATCGCCATCCGTTTCCCGGGCCAGGGCTGGGTGTACGTATTCTGGGTGAAGTCAAAAAAGACTATGCTGATATCTTACGCGAGGCTGATGCCATTTTTATTGAAGAACTGCATAAGAATGATTTATACCACAAGGTATCTCAGGCTTTTGCTGTGTTTCTGCCGGTGAAGTCTGTGGGTGTTAAAGGCGATGGGCGTTGTTATTCGTATGTGATTGCACTTCGGGCAGTTGAAACGATTGATTTTATGACGGCACGCTGGGCACATTTACCTTATGAAGTGCTGGAAACCATCTCAGCTCGTATTATCAATGAAGTGGATCAGGTCACGCGTGTCAGTTATGACATATCCTCTAAGCCGCCAGCAACAATCGAGTGGGAATAGCACCTGATTCAATGACTGTAACCAGCACTTCGGATGAAGACTGGATGCGCCATGCCCTGGCTCTGGCCCATAAGGCAGCTGAATCAGGGGAAGTACCTGTTGGTGCGGTGCTGGTCAGGGATAATCAATTGTTTGCAGAAGGCTGGAACCAGCCGATTATACAAAATGATCCCACCGCTCATGCTGAAATTATGGCCATCCGTCAGGCGGCTACGCAAAGCGAAAATTATCGTTTGCCGGGAACAACGCTGTATATCACCATTGAACCCTGCAGTATGTGTGCTGGCGCTATTGTCCATGCACGCATTTCACGAGTGGTTTTCGGGGCATCAGAACCCAGAGCCGGAGCGGCGGGCAGCGTCATTAATTTACTTCAGAATGAGCAGTTTAATCATCAGACAGAGGTGACATCGGGTGTGTTGGCAGAGGAGTGTGGTCAGATTTTGAAGGATTTTTTTGCTCTGCGGAGGAAGAAAAAAAGCTAGTTAGTGTCCATCCATAAATAGGCGAATAAATTCGCCCCTACAATTTTAGCATTTGTAACCTACTGAATAATTGAACCATTATTTTGGTAGGGGCGAATTTATTCGCCTAAAATAGTAATTAATGGATGGGCACTAGTT
>DAOVUK010000165.1 GCA_030632625.1 Gammaproteobacteria bacterium | reverse complement strand
TATTATTCATAATAATTCATTAAATTCCCCAGCAGTGAGTCCAGTTTTGCCCAGGAAACAGCCAGTTCAAAAAAGGTTTGTGCTTTAAAAAGTTGTGCCTGACTCAGTTCCACCATGGCATCACCCAAATCACTGGTCACTTCCAGCTCATATAATGCCCGACTTCGTTCAAGATAAAGATCACGATAATCCATAGTGAAATCAGGATCAGAATACTGTTGTTTTAAATCACTGATCTTCAGCCAGAGTTCCAGTATCTGCTGTTCCAGGTCGTATTGTGTTTGCAGTTTTTCTGCTTCCAGTTGAATTATCTTGCCGGTTGCGCGTTTAATTCTGGCATTTTCCTGACCGGCCTGATACAGAGGCACCCTGATCTGAATGCCTGCGCGATATTTATCTGAACTGCCTAATTCACGGGCATAATCAGCCGCCTGCAGGTGAGCACTGATCACCGGATATTTTTCAGCCTGAAAAGCAGTGAGTTTTAGGCGGACTGATTCCAGCTGGTGTTCAGAAGAAATTAAACGAGGGTTTTGTTCATAAGCAATTTCATAAAGTTGTTCAATATCTTTTAATTCTCTTGAAACTGATAAAGAATGTAGTTGCTCCAAATTCGGTTTGTTCAATTTGACTGATAATTGTCCCGGACTGATTAATTGTGCCAGGCGATGACGAGTCAGCCTTTGATCACTCAGTGCCCGGGTACGTTCTCTGCGGCTTTCTCGAAAATCATTTTCAACCTTTAATAATTCAATATCTGATATTTGTTGTAATTCAAAACGGGAACGGACTTTATCCAGTAAGACATAATCAACCGACATTGCTTCATTAGCATGATTATAAATAAGATCAGCCAGTAAGACATTAAAATAGGCCTGTAAAATACTGACCTTACGCTTGGAAACATAATCAGTATACAAGGATTCGACAGAAGCAAGATGGGCTTTACTGGCCTCTATATTGGCACTGCTGCGACCAAAATCATAGAGACGTTTGTATATATCAAGACTTAATTTACTATCATTGGTTTCATCAGCAGGCACAATTTTGGAAGGCTCAACATAGCGTAATCGACCATTAATTTCAGCAAAGACACCCAGTTCAGAAATGGCCAAATCCTGCTCAGCCAGAGCCATTTGCTTCTGCGCAGAATAGTTCATAATTTCCGGTGATGCGGTTCGTGAAGCTTTTGACAGAGCATATTTTAGAGTCAAAGGCTCTGGTATCTGTTCTATTTCCTGTGGTGTAATCATTTCCTGTAAAGCAGAATTTTCAGAGGCCATGACGCTCATAGTTAATGACAACGGCATAAACAAGCAAAAAAAGTACTTCCCGCAGGATACTGTTCCTGGAAAAAGGTGCGGACTCATCTTACTTACTTCTTAATCGCTTTATGTGCTCTTTTATATTTTGAAAATTTAGTATTTTCATATTCTTTATCTGCAATAAACTGACCCAGCAGAAGAAACTCTTCAGCACTTGAGGTACGGCCGGTGAAACGCATGATACGCTTGCCCTGTAGATCAAAAAAAGCTAACACTGGTGTCGCTCTGACACGATTTTCTTTAAAGGCAAAATCTTTTTGTGACATGACTTTACCCTGAAAGTTGGTGATCTCCACATCCCCTTCTATATCCACTGCAAAAATAAGAAAATGCTTCTTAAAATATTCCTGCACATGTTCCTGATTCAGCACATTGGTTTTCATCCAGTGGCAAAAGGGACATTCATCCATTTCAAAAAAAATTAAAATACCTTGTTTACCCTGCTCTTGAGCGCTTGCTATTTCTTCAGAAAAATCACCAAAAGTCGAATCAAAAAAATGTTCTTCCGGATTCTTTTCTGCTGAGACAAAGCCGCTAGTCATCAAAACAAGGAAAAAAATCAGACTGTGACGAAAATTTTTCCGAAAAGTTCTGGAATGAGTTGAATTAAAGCGTTTTATGTGACTGAAAACATCTCGATAAATGCTGATAGACAATTTATTTCCCCTGTGCTGACTTGCTTTCATATTCTGCAACCATTTCATTTAGTCCTCTGTGCGTAACTATTCCGAAATGCTTTTTCACGACATTAGACTGTGGATCAATTAATATTGTCGTTGGAAATCCCCGAGGCTCACCCAACACCTGAAGAATCTCATCATTAACCCGGGTTACCGGATAAGAGACCAGATAAAGTGCCATAAATTTTTTTAAACGTGCATCTTTCAGTCCCGGCTCATAATTTACCCCGATAACAACTGCATCATCATTTTCTGAATGGAAATCAGATAAATCTGGAATTTCTTTTCGACAGGGAATACACCAGGTTGCCCAAAAGTTAACCACTACCCATTTGCCCTGGTATTGTGATAATTTATGAGACTTTCCTTCCGTGTCAGTAAATGAAAAATCAACGGCTAATGCGCTTGAAGAAAGCAAGACTAACGATATTAATAATAGCGGAACTTGAATAAATCTGATTTTTATACGTTTTTTCATATATTGTTCATCAATGTTAAATTAAGTTAATTTGTCACAAAGAGTGATAACAAGAGCCTGCAATTAAGAGATA
The DNA here is from genome assembly GCA_030632625.1 of Gammaproteobacteria bacterium. GTDB lineage: Bacteria > Pseudomonadota > Gammaproteobacteria > GRL18 > GRL18 > GRL18. The sequence goes on along the minus strand of DAOVUK010000165.1, from coordinate 4,399 downwards.
CTCAAACAGACGCCTGATCATAATGTGCGAATATTGCTTTTATCGGTAAATCTAATTCCTGAGCCAAAACCTTATTACTTTGACCTATAATAGCGGATAAAGGTTCCTCAGAATTCGATTTTGGCAGTGCATAAGGTAATTTCTGATATAAATCCCATAGTGTCACAGATTCCAGATCGACTCCCAGTGCCCACTGTTCGTTTTCAGTTTTCAAAATCCAGCCTAAATCTTCTAAGTCATGGAAGATCGCCGCCAGTAATTTTTCATGTCGTAAAAATGAATCACTATAAATCTGCTCATTATTCAAAGTTTGCCCTGATAAAGAAGCCTTTGATAAAAGTCTGAGCACATGAAATGCCGATTGAAACGGGTGTACTGTATACGCCTGTTGAGAAAGCGAGAAGTCAAATAATGACATCGACCGTGTTATCACCGCACCCAGTAAGGTCACTAACCAGGATATATAGATCCAGATTAAAAATATGGGAATTGTGGCCAGCGCACCATAAAGATTTGTATAGGTTGTATTATAGCTCACATACAAAGCAAAACCTCTTTTCGCCAGCTCAAAAAAGAGCATTGCACTAAACCCTCCGGCTAGAGCATGGAAAAATTTCACTCGAGTATTCGGCACGATAAGATAAATCAGGGTAAAAGCCAACAGCGTCATAACACTGGGGATCACAGATAACATCTGTGTTCTGACGCCAATGGTATCCGCAGCATTAGTAATCAAGGGTAATGAGACAATATAAGAAGTCACCATCAGACTCATCCCCATTAAAACAGGCCCCAAAGTTAATACCGCCCAATAGGTTAAAAAAGTGCGTAATATATTGTTCTTCTTACTACTCCCCCAAATATGATTGAGTGCATGATCAATTTGCCGCATAAGCATCAGAGCCACAGCAAACAGGCCAAGCAAACCAACCAGAGTTAAACTGGACGCTTTATCAACAAACTCATTTAAATAGTTTTGTATCAGTTCGCTGGATGAAGGAATAAAATTGGCAAATATAAACTGCTGGACTTTCTCAAATAGTGCCTGAAAAACTGAAAAAGAAGAAAAGCCGGCAAAAATAACAGCGATTAAAGGAACCATAGACAGAAGTGATGTATAACTTAACGATGCTGCAATTTCAGTACAGCGGAGTTGTGCAAAGCGCTGCAGAACAAAAACAAAAAAACGGCTAATGAGTTTTAAATACTTCATCTGGATAAAATTATAAATTAAGCTATTGTCCAATAAGCTATTGTCGGTTAAGCTATGCCAAAGTTACCACTGCTTTAGAATAGTGTCAAGAAAAGCCTGCAGGCAAGCACCCTTAATAAACTGTTGACTATTATTACCTGAGAAACTTCATGCCCAAAATTTTAGTTTTATATTATTCCCGTCACGGTGCAACCGCTGAAATGGCGCAACTCATTTCCCGGGGAATAGAAAAAGTCCCTGCTATGCATGCTATGCTCAGAACTGTTCCGGAAGTTTCTAGCGTGTGTGAAGCAACTCAAAGCAGCATTCCTGATCAGGGGGCTCCTTATGTGAGCACCGATGATCTGTCCAGCTGCAGCGGCTTAATCCTCGGGAGTCCGACACGATTTGGAAATATGGCTGCACCGATGAAATATTTTATTGACTCAACTTCAGCAAACTGGATGGCAGGTCATCTGGCCGGTAAACCGGCGGGACTTTTCACTTCTGTCTCCAGCCTGCATGGCGGACATGAATCCACATTATTATCCATGATGCTGCCGCTATTACATCATGGCATGCTGCTGGTTGGTACCCCCTATAGTGAGCCTGAACTGCTTTCAACCACCACAGGTGGTACACCGTATGGACCCAGCCACCTTGCGGGGAAGGAAAGTAATATGCCTGTCAGCCAGGATGAAAAAAAACTCTGTATGGCCTTAGGTCAGCGGGTCGCTGAAATTGCAAAAAAACTCAATTTAGATTAAAAGAGTTATTACATAAATGTTAAAACAAATGCTTGATAATGACCCTGAAACCCTGAAAAAACTGCACTTTTCACAAAATCTGGCATTAATTGGTTATTTTTCTCTATTCATTATTTTAATGATTAATATTGTCTGGCTGATCCCTTCCCGGCATTTCCCAACGGCATTAGTGTTGATAGTGATTGCCGGCCCGCTATTTTTTCCAATGCGCGGCCTGTTGAACAATAATACTTATACCTATCAATGGGCAAGTTTTCTGTCTCTGGCCTATGTTGCCCATGGCATCAGTGAAGTTTCAGCCTACCCCGATATCTGGCATGCCGGTATTTTTGAAACCCTGGCCGCAATGCTTATGTATCTGGGCTGCGTGATGTATGCCAGGATATTTAAAAAAGAGTTGAAGAAAAAAATTAAGCTGGAGGCGGAACAAACAGCAGAGTCTGAAAAAAAATAACCAGGATTATAATTTACAAGTATTTTTTTATAAAAGGAATGGTTAATTTTCGCTGTTCTGCCAGACTTTCATAATCCAGTTTTTCCAGCAATTTGATCAAATCAGTCATATCTCTGCTGGCTCTTTTTAACAGATAAGCAGCAACATCATCCGTCATTGCAAAACCTCTCTGATGGGCACGCAGCTTTAATGCCTCTATTTTATCATTATCATCCAGAATTTTTGCCTGGTAAGTGAGTCCCCAGGTCAGCCGTGATTTCAAATCAGGCAGGTGAATGTCCAGATTAACGGCACTATTTCCAGCAGCAAGGATCAATCGTCCGTGATTATCACGAATCTGGTTAAAGAAATGAAACAGCGCTTCTTCCCACTCCTGATTACCAATAACATGATGTATATCATCAAGGCAAACGAGATCCATCATCTCCAGCCCTTCTAATAACTCGGGTGGAAAGTCATCGTCCATCTGCAAAGGTATATACAGGGCATTCATTTCTCTGGCTTGATACTGGCCGGCAATAGCCTGCAGCAGGTGGGTTTTTCCTGAGCCCTTTTCACCCCAGATAAAAATCAGCTGCTCCTTTTCGTTTTCCAGAGAGTGGATTAACTGCTGATTTTCTCCGGCAATATAATTGTCAAAAGCAGCAATCTCCGCTGCCTGAAACGAAAGTGGTAATTGATTTTTCATTTTTTTGCTTTTTTGTGCAGGATTTATATTTTTTAAAATAAAGTTTTGGAGTAAAGTAACAAGCATTAAGATATTACCGCTATTATAATATTTTTCTCAGAAAACGCTTATTATATTTGTATCAAAAGTGATAAATTTTTCAGCCCGTGTTTAAAAATGTATGTTGACAAAAAAAATCTCAATTCCATTACAGCTTATTCAGCATCCTTTATTTGCTGAAAAAGGGCTCACTCTTGAAATCTTAAGAACCGATCAGATTGATCCCGTTATTTCCGGCAACAAGTGGTTTAAGCTCAAACCTAACCTGCTTGAAGCAAAACAGCAGGGACACAAGACATTGCTCAGCTTCGGCGGCCCCTATTCCAATCATCTGCATGCACTGGCCGCTGCAGGAAAAGCTGATCACTTTAATACCATCGGTATTATCCGCGGGGAACAGCATCTGCCCCTTAATCCCACCTTATCTGATATCACCAAACAGGGCATGAAGCTCTATTATGTCAATCGTCAGACATACCGAAACAAGCACTTACCCGAAGTAATAGAGCAGTTGAAGCAATTAATTACAGAAGATGATCCTTTTAATCAAGGCCGGCATGCTGGTCAATTTTATCTGCTGCCTGAAGGCGGAACCAATAAACTAGCCGTTACAGGTGCCGCAGAAATTGCTGCATTTATACCAGGAGATGCTGACTATATTTGTGTACCCTGCGGGACCGGGGGAACAATCGCTGGAATTATTGCCGGATTATCCATCTCAACTCAAGTAAAAACCAACCAGAAACAGACAGTTCTTGGCTTCCCGGCCATGAAAGGTGCTCAGTTTCTTGAACCGATCATTGCCGACCTTATTAAAGAACAAAAACGACCATACACACACGTCTTGTGGAAATTATTATATGACTGGAGCTTTGGTGGTTTTGGCAGGATAAATGCAGCACTGGCCCTGTTTATTGATGACTTTGAAAAAAAATATCCCGTTGAACTTGATCCAGTTTACACAGCAAAAATGATGTATGCTATTGTAAGTATGGTAGAGAAAGAATTCTTTCCCCGCGGAAGCAGAATTATTGCTGTGCATACCGGGGGATTACAGGGAAAAAGAGGCATGCAGCAAAAAATCCAGGCGCTGCTGTCAAAAGCCTTATAAATAATGATAATTCAAACGAAATAGGGGGATAAAACAAATTTCATGGAACTAAAAAATACTATTCTGCAACTGTTTCCCAAACTTAATGAAGCCATCGGCACAGACGGTGTCAATATACTTGAACACTCGCAGCAAATGACTATTCCTG
>DAOVUK010000399.1 GCA_030632625.1 Gammaproteobacteria bacterium | reverse complement strand
CATTGATGACTATAAAAAAATGGATACCTGGAAATCGGATATCACCATAAATAGTGATAGCTACGACAATTTATTAAAGGTTTTTCTTCATAGTAAATACATAACGAACGCATATGCGATGGAGTGCTGTATCGTTAATCCAGACATGGATGTTTAGGAGATAAAAATCAAGCCATCCATAAAATACAAGGCAAGAGATTGGGGGTAAATAATGGGAGAACGGTATAATAGTGTATGGGATGCCATTATGGACACTCCTCAGGAATCACTTAATACAGACCTCAACACTTAACTTAAATAATCTGCCCCAAAGCCAGTGTATAAAACAAGCCACCCATAAAATACAAGCCACTGCCAGTGAAGGTGGCATACAGTTCTGGGCGTCTTTGTAATAAAGAGGGAAAACAGGGACGTTTTCAGCCAAGCGCTACATGGAAGTATTCACAGCGTCCCCAATCAGGTGAACCGCCTACTCCGCAATCGTCTTACAAGCATTTAATCCGAGCACCCACCTTCTTTTTTCTCTTGATCTTATTCCTCCCCAATTACCGCTAAGGTCGTTTTGCTGATATTTGGAAAAGTATGCAAATTTGTGAAGAACCTTTATTCGAAAATTTCGAATTAAATACATATAAGATTCGACTTTTCAAAATGTCATCTCTTTGTTAGTCTGTAGTGACAAAGATTTTTAAAGAAAGGAGAACTCTATGCAACGCTTTAAAAATATACTGTTTGTTGCTGACTCTGAACTAAAGGGCGGCGATGCGTTTGAGCGGGCAGTAATGCTGGCAGAGAATAATCAGGCCCAGCTCACTGTGGTGTCAATTCTGGAAGAGTTTCCAACAATAAGCCGTGAAAAAATTGAAGGCATATCAATGACAGATTTGAGCAATGCCATTATGGAAAAACGGCAGTTTCAACTGGAAGCAATGCTGGCATCAATTGAGAGAAAATGCCCCATCAGCAGCAGAATACTAACAGGCGTTGCCTTTCTGGCACTTGTCAGAGAAGTGCTTAGTAAAAAATTTGATTTGCTCATAAAAACAGCGGATGAAGAAGGCATGATGCACAAGCTGTTTGCCAGTTCGGATATGCACCTGTTACGTAAATGTCCTTGCCCGGTCTGGCTCATTAAATCATCCCGACAGGGACACTATCAAAAAATTATGACAGCAGTGGATTTTGATCCATTTGACGACAATGTGGAAGACGATGCACTTAACCGTCGAATTCTTGAAATGTCGGCAGCATTAGCACTGTCTGATTTCAGCGAATTGCACATTATTCATGTCTGGAATGCCTATGGTGAAAGTAGTATGCGCTCTGGTCTCGCCTATCAACCAGAGGCTTACGTTACTGGTTATGTAGAAAGAGTACGCGCTAAGCATGAAGCTTACTTAAACAAGTTAGTCGCTGATATTGTTGAGCAAGGCGGCAAGGAAACAGTGAGTTACCTTAAACCAAAGATACATCTGGTTAAAGGTTCTGCCAAAGATATGATTCCGAAAATAGTAACAGAAGAAAAAATTGATCTCATTGTCATGGGTACCATTGGACGAACTGGAATTCCGGGTTTTATTATGGGTAATACGGCTGAAACAGTGCTCAACCGGATCGACTGTTCGGTGCTTGCCGTCAAACCGGAAGGCTTTGTCACACCGATCAGATTGGAGAACTGATTTTATTCAAAAAGGTAACCTTATGTTTTGTCGTATTGTTTATTATTTTTCAATCCCCATCTCTGAAATATGGACATATCAGCACTAAAAAAATTATTGCTTCAAGGCCAGGACAGTGTCATTTTGCGCTTTGGACTGGGCAATGCTTTATTTAAATCCGGGCAGGCTGCGGAGGCTATTCCTCATTTGCAGGCGGCAATAGAATTTGACCCGGAATATTCAGCTGCCTGGAAAGTATTAGGCAAAGCATTAGTAGCAAGCGGAGACAAAGAGCAGGCTATTCAGGTTTATGAACAAGGTCTGTTAGTGGCAGAAAAAAAAGGCGATCGACAAGCGGTGAAAGAAATCCGTGTTTTTTTAAAACGCTTGCTGAAATAAATAATAATGAATGAAACTGAGTCACTATTCAGCTTATACCTATAAAACTCATGCCTGAGAAGCCCACACTATGAAGAATGCGCTGCAGACTATTCTGGCCTATCATCAACAAACCAAACATCATTTTCAGCGTTATGCATCAGGTCCCGATGGCCTGGACTGGAACAGTCAGCCGAAGGCCTTTCGAACTTTTGAGGCTTGCACAAAACTGGAGCTGCCATTGCTGCTACAGCCGACAAAGGCATTGTATGATGATTTATACCAGCCGGAAAAGATTTCCTGTCAGGCTCTGTCATTAAATAGTATCGCCCAGTTACTTGAGTTATCCCTTGGTCTCTCTGCATGGAAACAATATGAGGATACCCGCTGGGCACTGCGTTGCAACCCATCGAGTGGTAATTTACACCCGACAGAATCCTATGTTATTAGCGAAAATTGTGAGGGAATTTCAGATGGGGTTCATCATTATGTGAGCCGTGACCATATTCTTGAACAGCGCTGTCAATTTAACCATGAGCAATCATCAGCATCATTATTACCGGCCAATGCCTTTCTTATCGGCCTGTCTTCAATACATTGGCGGGAAGCATGGAAATATGGTGAACGCGCCTTTCGCTATTGTCTGCTTGATGCCGGACATGCTATTGCTGCGCTGCGTTATGCAGCGGCCACATTAGGCTGGCAGGTGCATCTTTTGACTGCTGCCGGTGATGCAGAGATTGAAAGCATTTTAGGTATCGATCGAGACAATGACTTTGCTGCAGCAGAACGTGAGCATGCGGATGTGATGTTGCTTATAACGACACAGAGCACAAACCGGTGCAGCAAATCATCCGATGAGCTGCTTTCACTGCAAAAAAGAGTATCCCTGGAAAAAATAGCAGAAAGAGCAAAGAACGGTCAGTGGTACGGGCAGGCTAACACGCTTTCAGCACAACATCTTGATGACTGGCCTGTCATTGATGAGGCAGCACGGGCCTGTATAAAACCTGAAACAGACGAACCACCATGGCAGGCTGCAGTCTTTCCTGCTATCCTGAAATCTGCTTCAGGCAGGGCGGCAGCAAGCACCATCATTAAACAAAGACGTAGTGCGCAGGGATTTGATGCCAGTGGCAGTACAACTGGACGCTTAGTCACTGAACTATTGTTTACTGAAGAGATGTTGTATCGAATGTTGGATTTAACCTTGCCGCGCCAGGGAATACCGCCTTTGGATAGCATTTCATGGCAGCCCAGGATACATTTTCTTATTTTTATACATCGAGTCGAAGGTCTTGAGTCGGGTTTGTATCTTTTCTTACGTAATGATGAAATAGAAAAACAATTTCAGACCCGTTTAAAACAGGAATATGAATGGCTTAAACCCAAATCGTGTCCGCAACATCTGCAATTATTTCGCCTGGCCGCAGGCGATGCCAGAGAGGCTGCAAAAACCTTATCCTGTCATCAGGATATTGCCAGTGATGGTGTATTGAGTTTTGCACTGATAGCTGAGTATCAGGCGAATCTGACTCAAACTCCCTGGCTTTACCGACAGTTATTCTGGGAAGCGGGTATGCTGGGTCAGGTGCTTTATCTGGAAGCTGAGTCAGCTGCATTTCGCGGTACTGGCATTGGTTGTTATTT
>DAOVUK010000142.1 GCA_030632625.1 Gammaproteobacteria bacterium | reverse complement strand
GGTTAGCCTTTCGGGGGTATTTCGAGGCAGGACGCCGAGGATAAGCGGCACAGGGATGTGTTCAAAGCGTCCCCCGCAAGGCTAACCAGTCCATCGAATCATCCGTTTTCGCCTCAAGGCGCCTACTGTTGGCAGCACCACATTTCGAGCACCACATCATTTTTTTTCAAATTACCGCTAAGGTAGTTTTGCTGCTATTTGGAAAATACGTAAGTTTGTAAAGAACCATACAATTTGCAGAGACAAGACATATCCCATACTCTTGCTTTTTGCCTGCTGGATCTTACAGGTTTTTGATTGCCTGATTTAAACGGCGCTCGATCTCCTGCTTAAATTTAAGCAGCTGTGTGGCTTGAATGCCATGACTGCTTTCTGCTTCTTTGAGTGCGGGTGATAAATCAATATCGGTAATGTAAATAGGATAATGTTGTCTGTCATGTCTGCTGCTGATAACTTCTTCTGCGACTTTATTATAAACATCTCGTCCATATTCAAATGAATTAAATTCTTTTTCATTCGCATAAATGATATAACGTCGACTGCCATCCTTATTTAAATCTGCAATGACCTGGATTCTAAAAAACTGTGTCGGCATGCTTTGCAGTTTAGAAAATTGTTCTTCAAGTATCAGTTTACCGGGGGGTTGCTTTTGAATTTCAAAGACTTCCAGCTGCAGGTCAATGTCTGATTCATAGGAATCAAGATCAGCCAGTGATGAAATCAATGAATCATCAAATGTACTATTGATGATATTATCGAGTGTACCGTCAAAATAGCTGCTGCTATAACTGAGCCGGTTAACAACTGAGTCTAAAAATAAAACAAAATGATTAATATGGATATTATTTGTTTCAATATGGGTTGACTGGTGATAGAGACTGCCGCGTTCATCAATAATATAAATATCAGCTGTTTTGCGATGATTTTGATAAAATAATTGAATAAAGTTTTCTTTGTTACGGCTAAAAATAAGTCGGAGTACTTTAAATTCTGAGAATGCAGGATCAATCTTAAGCGAATTAAATTTGGGCAGAGGATAAGCTAATTCTCTTAATAATTCTTTTTGATCAGGTATCTTTTGATATTTAGGACCGCTTTCTTCCTGCCATATCATATAAAAACTTTCTTTAACAGTGAATAAATAGCGTGTGTTTAAGGTGTTTTTTTTGCCATGAAAAGCATCCAGAACATTATTAAACAATTCACTAATGCATCTTGAAATCGCCTCGCTGCGAATCGAAGAAAAACAGCACACTAAAGTCGGACGTTTAGGGATGGACGCTTTTTGTGCAGTTTCAGTTTCATGATTCCACTTTAAATAATGGCACAAACACTCCAGCAGGCCATTTTCACCATCAAAGTGTTGTGTCATCACTTCTCGCCAGCTGGTTAATAAAACCTGATCAATGGTCATGAGAAGATTCTCATGTATCGAACCATAATTAAGTGCATGGGTCTGTTTGCTTGCGATTTGTGTACCACTGGCATGGTGACTAAGAAACGGATCGACACCAATATTTAAGAATAATATATTTAAATCCAGTTGTGCAGGCTTAGCCAGGTCTTCCATACAGGCATGACCTGGAGTTGCATCAGGAAAAACATGTTCCAGCGCTTCTATAATTTGTTTTATTTCGCGGCTGTTAAGAACCTGTATTTCCTTGCTTAAAATAAAACTTGTCTGACTGCTGATAACCCGATTAAAAAAAGCCCAGCATAAAAGTTTGATCAGCTGAGTTGATTTTTTTACCGGCAGGGTTGTTTTTATATCAATATTGTTAAATGCACCGATATAAAAAGCCCAGCCTACTTCTCTATCTGAAAGAAGTTTGTTTGTCAGGCTGTCTTGTTTGTCTTTTGGTTGTTCATAACTGATGGGGTATAGTGACGCGTGGGACTCATGCAGATCAATTTGATTATCATGACTGATCACTTCAATTTTACCTGCTTTCTTTTCAAAAGCAGCATAGAGTTTACGACCTAAAATATGCAAATCACGTTTGCTGATACGAATATCCCTATTTTGATAACGAAAAAAATCTGACAGCTTTCGATAGCTATAGGTTAGCGCTTCAATAATATTCTTGTGTTCCTGAGTGACTTCTTCAATTTTCCAGTTATTTCGGCCATCCAGTAAAAGTAATGTCTGTTGCGTCCACTGCCATTGTGAAATCAGCTTACGCATGATTTTCTGGCGCCACTCATGAGATGCTGCAGTTCTTAATGCGGTCAGAGATTCATTGACTTTCAAATACAGACATTGTCTTGCCAAATCAAGGCGAGCTAAACTTTTTTCTTCAATGAGATGTTGTGTGATTTTCCCCATCATCATAATATAAGGGTCAAGTTCATCTATGTCAGGTTTGTCTTCAGTATAGACTATACGTTTAAACTGCAGACAGAGAAGATCAATGTTGGGATGTTCCTTGGCATAACACTCCATTAACAGAAGTTTTAATATTGATTTGTAAGGTGAATCAATACCTTTGTAAATATGCCATAAGGTTGCCCCATAAAACTCCTCAGCAAGAATATGATTGACTGAGCCGAAATTTAAAAAATCATATTCATTGAGCAATCGTTTGTGAATGATGTTTTCGACATATTCATCGTAGTCATTTTCAAATTGAGGTGGAACCAGCCACCAGATTGGATAACGTCCTGCAAGCAGCATGGATGTACGATAAAATTCTTCCAGCAGAAGTAAATGTTGTGTTGTGCCGCTGCTTTCAGAAGACAGTTTATCAATTTTTCCCTGGCGAAAATTATCAGTATTAATTAAAAAGAAATTTGCCTCCAGGTTAAATTCTAAACACCATTGGGATAATCGCTCAGTTTTAAGTTGTAATTCCTTCAGTTCAAGCCTGGAAAGATCTTCACGATGACAAACCCAGATATCAAAATCACTCTTATCTGAGTAAGCAATTGTGCCTGTACTACCCATAAAATACAGAGCATTAATATCATATTGCCGGTATGCCCGGCGTTTGTATTCAAAGCTTCGGGTCATTTTTCTGGCACAGCGAAGCGTGTCTTTATCCGGGTTGAATTTTGGGATGCCGGCCGGGCATTGTGTGGATACAAAACCTGGTAATGATGGGTGATTAATATGAAATAAAAGAGGCAGCAGTTGTAAAAAATCAACCTGCCGCTGTTTAAGAGAATCTTTAGTACGCTGCAGTTTTAAACTATTGAGTTGTAAATATTTGCGTAATGTTTTTTTATGATCCAGGTTTTCGAGGTAGAATTTATCCGCTTTATTGCGCGTAGAAGTTGTTGTTCTATGAGTCATAAAAATATTTTTTCTGCAGAACCGATATGTATTGCTTTATACCCTTAAGACATCACAGGGTAAAATTGTATTGGTTAAATAAAATTATAGCAGTAATTGTTAAAATAACCATTTTCGATATGTATCGAAAGAAATATAGAGTATTTAATTTGCTCTATGCAAAAATTGAGGTGCATTGAAAAGAGGAACTTTTTATCCCAGATGGTGGTTTGCCAATTAAGTGCTATAATTTGTAAATTATTGGTAAAACGGGTGTAAATAATACGATGTCAAATATAAATTCACCATTTTGTTTCTATTTATTGGAAAATAGTCCTTCTTTTATCATCATTATTGATGAAAACCAGCGTATTTATTGGCTAAATCAGGCATTTTGCGATTTTTTGGGCCTGGAACGTGAAAATCTTATTGGCCTGTCTGCCGGTGACATGAAAGAACCTTGTTTAAAACAAGTATTAAATGCCGCCGCCCGCGTAGAAGTATTTGCCGGGATTCTGGACAAGTGGATAGCGTTACAGGATGTCATGCTGCTTAACGGAGAACAATTTGAGCAGAAAAAGCAGCAACTGACCGTTTGTTATTATGCTGATATCAGTGAAAAAGTACATGCTGAAAAGCAGCTTTTACAGTTAGAAAGTACGCTCACTCATAAAATGTCACATGATGCTGTTACCGGTATGCTGAATCATTACAGCATGTTTCAAACATTGAATTTAGAAGTCTCCAGAAGCCGTCGATACAACAACCCTTTGTCTGTGGTATTGATGAATGTTGAATACCTGTCGGAGTCTGATTTAACTGTGCAGGACGACGCGACTCAGGAAAAAGTAGAGCAAATGCGTCTAATGATCAGTCAGTTATTAAAGGATCAAATGCGTTGGGCTGATATTGTCGGGCATTTAAAAGACTTTGACTTTGTTTTGCTGTTGCCGGAAACCGTTTATGAATCAGCAGAAATACTGATTAAAAAATTAAATAGCAGCCTGCAAAATATTGCCCGGGATGTGAAGCATATCAGTTATGGTCTCAGCGAGTGGCAAAAAGGTGATGATGTAGAAATGTTTCTGCAGCGGGCAGTAGCAGAACTGAATTCTGAATCAGTTTAAAAGAAGTTATAAGTTGTAAGTCAAAAGCAGGAAAAACCACATAGAATCAGCCATGTCCAAAAATTTCTTTTGATTTTTCTTTGGACTTACAACTTACAACTTATTCTTCAATTCTCAGCCGTGCCCGTTTGACTGCAGCCCTAACCTGTTCAGGTGCTGTTCCGCCCAGGTGGTTGCGCGCTGAAACAGAGCCTTCCAGAGTGAGTACATCAAAGACATCAGCCTGGATTTGAGCAGAAAACTGTTGTAATTCCGGCAAAGATATTTCTGCCAGATCACGTTTGCTGTCGACACCCAGACGAACAGCTTTACCAACGACCTCATGGGCATCACGAAAGGGTACACCGGCACGAACCAGATAATCCGCTAAATCAGTTGCAGTTGAAAAGCCGCGTATTGCGGCTTCGCGCATAGCTTCTTTATTCACAGTGACATGGCCCATCATATCAGCATAAACCTTCAGAGAGCCTTTCAGAGTATCAACAGTGTCGAATAGCGGCTCCTTATCCTCTTGATTATCCTTATTATAAGCCAGCGGCTGGCCCTTCATTAAAGTGAGAAGACTAATGAGGTGACCATTAACACGGCCTGTTTTGCCGCGTACCAGTTCGGGCACATCAGGATTCTTTTTTTGCGGCATAATCGATGAGCCGGTACAGAAACTATCACTCAACTCAACAAAATTGAATTGTGCTGAGGCCCACAAAACCAGTTCTTCAGAGAAACGCGATAAATGAGTCATCAATATAGCCGCAACGGCGGTTAATTCAATGGCGAAATCACGATCACTGACGGCATCCAGTGAATTTTCACAGATACCTTCAAAGCCCAATTCACGTGCTGCAAAAGCACGGTCAATAGGATAGGTTGTTCCTGCCAGAGCAGCTGCACCCAGCGGCATGACATTGACACGTTTGCGGCAGTCGATAAAACGACTGCGGTCACGTTCAAGGTTCTCAAACCAGGCCAGCATATGATGCCCAAAGGTGACTGGCTGAGCAGTTTGTAAGTGGGTAAAACCCGGCATAATGGTATCGGCTTCATTCTCAGCCAGATCAATTAATGCATTTTGCAGACGTTTCAGCTCGCTGACAATCTGGTCAATTTCATCACGTAAATAGAGACGAATATCCGTGGCAACCTGATCATTTCTGGAGCGACCGGTATGCAGCTTCTTACCTGTGACACCAATTAAATCAGTCAGAGCGGCTTCAATATTCATATGAACATCTTCAAGCGTAATGGACCAGTTGAATTCACCTGCTTCAATGGTTGCTTTTATCTGACTAAGGCCGGCAATAATCTGATCACGCTCATCTTCAGTGAGCACACCGACATGTGCCAGCATTTTTGCATGAGCGACAGAACCGGCGATATCTTGCTGGTACATGCGTTGATCAAAAGTGACAGAAGCAGTAAAAGCTTCAACAAAGGCATCGGTTGGTTCAGTAAAGCGACCATTCCAGGGTTTTTCTGCCTGCTGTGCTTTCCCGGAGGCAGGAGCGGAGGTATTAGTGGTGTCAGACATAGCGATTCATTGGTCCGTTAGTAAGGAGCTCGGGAATAAAGACAAGCAAGATGGGATAAATCTTTTGTTCGAGACCCTGAGCATTTAAAAACGGTCATTATAAACCGAAATCGAATAAAATAATCATAAAATCATCAATTTATGTCACTTTTAACAGATTTTTTATGTTCTGTGTACTAAGCTGTTGAGTAATTCCAGAAGCTGATAATGGCTGTATACTGACCAGAATGCCTAAAATGAAAAGCTATCCTAAACTGAATACGGCAAAGCAGATTAACAATAACACAGTACCAAACTCTTTGTTTCTGCCCGATTTTTGTTCCTTGAGGATGGTTTTCGCTGTGGTCATTATCGGAGAGTTGCTGGCCTTTATTCTGACTCTGGCACCATTGAGAATGGACCAGCAGTTATGGAGTGATTTAGCACTGATTTCCCTTTTCATTCAATGGAATGGCTTAATGTGCAGTAGTATTTTGTGTCTGTTACGGCCGTTTTTTAAAAACTATTCCAATCAGTTTGTGGCGTTGAGCAGTTATCTGGCCGTACTCTTAATGATTGCCTTTATTAGTGAACTGACGTTCTATATTATGCAGACATATTATATCACTGACATCATATCTTCGGCATCACATTGGGAGTTTCTACTACATAATCTGCTCATTGGCGGTATTATCAGTGCTCTGGCTTTGCATTATTTTTATGTCCAGTATCAATGGCGAATAAAAATTGAAGCAGAGAGCCGTACCAAACTGCAGCTGTTACAAGCCAGAATACGACCGCATTTTCTTTTTAATAGTATGAATACTATTGCCAGTCTGACACGCACACGGCCTGAAGTGGCAGAACGTATTACTGAAGATCTGGCTGACTTATTTCGCATGCTCTTTAGAGAAGAGCGTGAACTGATTAGCTGGTCACGGGAGCTGACACTGAGTGAGCATTATATTGATATTGAAAAACAACGCCTGGATGAGCGCTTATCCATTCGCTGGCAAGTTGCGGCCATACCGGATGATGCTATGGTCCCGGCGCTGATACTTCAGCCGTTACTTGAAAATGCGATTTTTCATGGAATTGAACCGGAGATTAATGGCGGCAGTATTGTCGTCAGCGGTGAGTTTGATAAAAATCAGCTGAAAATTACAGTACAAAATACCAATAGCAAAAATTTAGTGCATCGCCAGGGTAATAAGATGGCACAGGCAAATATACGCGAAAGACTGAATGCACATTTTAATGGCAGAGCATCAATGAGCTGTCACGAAGAAAATGATATTTACTTTGCTGTTTTGTTCATGCCGTATCAGACAAAAAATGACATATGAACACTAACACTAACGCCTAAGGCAGCACCTGAGACAACACCTAAATATGAAAATTCTTATCGCGGATGATGAACCTCTGGCACGGGAAAGACTGCTCCACCTGTTCAGGGAAATTAATCAGGATCACCTGTTAATTGAAGCCGGCAATGGCCTTGAAGCGATTGAACAGGTGAACCAGG
>DAOVUK010000093.1 GCA_030632625.1 Gammaproteobacteria bacterium | reverse complement strand
CGGCAGCATCATGAGCAATATGCCGATCAATCCCCATGAAACCAGAGATTCCAGATGCACGCAAAGTATAAAGAATAAGACTTCACGGTTATTGCAGGCTCTCCTCAAAGTATGCATTCTTTGCCTTCTGCGCTTGCCTTTGAGACCTTCAAGCTGTCTGACTGGTAAAGCAAACGATCGTCCGGGATCCAGTCGATACAGTGTTAATGAAGAAAACAGACCTGTTTTAAAAAAGGAAGGTATGGCACTGATAACATCTTTCCAGGCTGTCTTTTCAGAAAATATCACTCTGGACAGTACAAAAAGCGGCACCCGGTCATAAAGTGGTTTTAAAAACCAGACTAGAAAAAAAGCCCAATAGGGGTGTTCTTCTAATAAGATAAGATTAATGATCAAAAACACAGGAAAAACACTCACCATCCAGCTTGATAACAATAGACGCCAGTGTGATACAGACAGACGAACGGCAAGATCCATAGCTTCCCAGGGAGTTCTTGGTCTGACTTCAAGCGTCAATGCTTCAAGATTCATCCATTTTTTTCCCGTTCAAACTGTTTTCCTGTTCAGACTTTTTCACGTTCAAACTATTTTCCTGTTGCTGGCCGGCAAAAGCAAAATAGGAAAAAACAATAAGCCACATGGCAATGCCAACAATATATTTAATGTTCGCAGCAATGCTTTGTGAGGATGACCAGAAGGCTTCAATAAAAGCCGCAATAAAAAACATCAGCGCGGCACCTGCCATAATTTTTACTGATATTTTTGCCGCATCCAGCATGGCCTGATAGCGGCTTTTACGCCCTGGAATTAATAAAGAAAAACCCAGTTTCAAGCCTGCAGCACCACTGAGTGCAATTGCCGTGAGTTCCATGGCACTATGGCCTGAGACAAATGGCCAAAAAGTGCCGCCATAGCCAATTTGTGTTAAATGTCCGGCCGCAGCACCAATGTGCAAACCATTAAACATGAGAGTAAAAAGGCTGCCTATACCAAACAGCAGACCTGTTGCAAAGGTGCGAAAACCAATACCGGTATTATTGAAAATATAAAAACCGAACATTTTACTATCAGAATCTGAGCCTCGCTCACGTCCAATATGCTCAGCCTGTGGATCATACATCGCTTCCATGCCTGCTACGGTATCAGGAGACATGACACTATAGACAAACTCTGGCCAGAGCTGGATAAGCACAATCATAAGAAGCAAAGGCAAATAAAACACCGCTGATGAAAGCCATAACCAATGACTCTCATTGCGAACAGTCTGTGGGAATATTCGGGTAAAGAATGTCAGTAAGGAACCTGCAGCACTTTGACCATGAATATGACCTGGTCGATAGAATACCTGATGAGCCCGATCAATCAGAAAACTCAGCCGTTCGATCAAATAAGGACTATAACGTCTGGATTGTGCCAGAGACAGATGTTGGCAAACATCTCTGTACAAGTCTGGAAAATCAGCCTTAATAATAAGCGCTGGACTTAATGCCATGATTTTTTCTTCATTTGGACTTGTAGGCGTTATTTTTTTCTTCCTGCCTGATCTTTTTTTATGCCACGCTTTAAACCAGTGTTTTTTTGACTCTTGTGTCAGCTCTTGTGTCAGCTCTTGTTTAAGTTGTGGATTAAGTAATACTTCCAGAATAAGCCATTGCTGTTCATGAGCATGGATAAATTGTGCCTGATTCATCTGCGGCCCATCAGATAAGCAGCAATTCCCAGCAATCTTTCACTGCCCTGACTGGCCAATTCAGCTGGCTGATTATTTGCTCTTTGTTGATTTGGCACAGGTAAATTATCCATCAGAGGAATGGCCAGTAAAGCCAGTTCTTCTGCACGTTCCGGCGAAAAATCATTCCGCCGTTCAGCATAGCTGATAATAGTTTGTTGTTCTTTGCCGGTCAAAGCGACTTTTGGCGCATAAACCGCTGCTTCCACCGCATCCTGTTGCGAAATAATCTTTTCTTTCAACTCCCGCTTATAAACAACAATGGTATTAGCGGCCAGATCACCTAAACGACGAAAGTCTCTGCTCATCAACATGGTCACAACGCCTAAGGCATAAAAAAAAGGCAGAAAATCAACAGTCCTGAGCAGATTTCTAAGCAATGAGGCACCCCAGTTAACCATGGTACCATCAATCAGCAGAACCTGGATTTTCATCAGTTTTTTACCCGGTGTCTGTCCCTGAAAATAAACCTCAAAAAATACCGGATACAACCAGTGCAGGAAGAACATGACAATAAACAGCAGCCCCATACCAAAATCACCCAATCCGGGCAACACAAAAAGCAAAAGGATAATAACGGCACCCTGAATAAGCGCATCGATCATCCATGCGATACTACGGGCATAAAAACTAACGCAGGTTAATTTAAGTGCCACTCCCTCAGGAGTCTCTGCAATTTTTACTGTATCCAGCATTTCAGGCCCGGCATTTTCAATAGTGTTTCCAACCAAAGACATCAGATTTAATTGGGTGTAGTTCCTTTGTTACGACGCTGACAGTTCTACAATATTAGGCGAATATCGTAGCAAAAGAACTAAACCCGATTTAATTAATGGTTTGTTATTTTGTCACAAAAACGCAGGGGATTGTAGCGCAGTCAGCTTATTAAAGAACTGACTACATAAATTTCAGATTTCCCCTACATCTATAAGAGCAGACACTCTGTATAATGCTGGTTATTGGATTTAGATATCTATTCATATTGAAGTATCCAATCTTGAAAAAAAGAGAATTAAAATGAAAAAAATATTAACCATCCTCACTACTGCCACATTTTTTGCCATTGCCTGCTCATTAATTGACCAGCTTGTCTGGAATAATGATTTTCATTGGCTCAATGCAAGTGTAGGATTCATTATTGGTGCTATTCTGGTTCTATTAAGCACTCCTCCACATCAGAGAAATATACTTTAAAGACGCTTGCTCTAAATCAATCAAGGGTATTCAGGTCGCTCAATACCCAGTTTTTTCATTCTGGATCGCAGGGTACTTGCAGGAACATCCAGAATTTCAGCGGCACCTTTTTTCCCTCCGATCACCCAGTTCAGATCATTCAGTAAGTCAGTAATGTAGCGTTTTTCATTTTCTGCCAGCGTCTTATATGCAGAGAGCCTGCGGGCAGTTTTTACCGTGCCATCAGTCTGCAGTGTCTCGTCACTTTCATTAACCAACAGTAGTGAATCATTTTTTTCCAGATTCAGCTGTTTTATAGAAACAGGCACCAGAGCATCATCAACGTCAATGACCTCTGTTTTTGATAAAATGGCTGAACGCTCAATAACATTCTGCAGTTCACGAATATTTCCAGGCCAATGATAATCCATCAGCAATTCCATACTGACCTCTGAAATACCTCTGAAGGATTTACCTAATTTTTTACTCAGATTATCAAGAAATTTGGCTAATAATAACGGAATATCTGATTTTCTGTCTCTTAATGGAGGGACAGTTAAAGGAAAGACATTTAAGCGGTAAAATAAATCCATTCTAAAAGTACCCTCATCAACCATTTGCTTCAGGTTACGATTGGTTGCAGCAATAATTCGCACGTCAACATTGATCAACTCACCACTGCCTACTCGCTGTATTTCCTGCTCCTGTAACACCCTTAATAATTTGACCTGAACATCTAATGATACTTCACCAATTTCATCAAGAAAAATCGTGCCTTTATCAGCCAGCTCAAAGTGCCCGGTACGATCATTAATGGCACTGGTAAAAGCACCTTTTACATGACCGAATAATTCACTTTCCACCAGTGATTCTGAAATTGCAGCACAATTTACTTTAATCAAAGGACGTTCCTTTCTGGCACTAAACTGATGAATGGCACGCGCCATAGACTCTTTACCTGTGCCTGATTCACCAATAATCAACACCGTGGTATCCGTAGCAGCAACCTGCTTTGCTTCCTCCATGGTTTTTATCAGAGCACTGCTATTACCAATAATTTCACCATAGTTTTGTTCACTGCGAATTTCTTCCTGTAAATAGCTGCTTTCAGCTCTTAGGTAGGAGCTCTCGGCCCGCAAATTAGAATTTTCAGCCTGTAACTTTTCTTTCAATTCCCCGACTGTTTTTAATGCCTGATTAAGATCTTTTTCTCGTTGTTTTCGTTCTGATATGTTTTTAAAAACCACACAGGCACTGCTGATATCAGTTTTACCTTCAATGGCAGTCACGGTATATTCAACTGGAAAATTCTGCCCGTCTTTATTCCAGAAAATATCATTATCGCTGTGTCTCACCATACGATCACGCAGAGAATTAAATACTTTGTCTTTTTCTATTGGATTTCGCTGACCATTTTTATCGGTATGCATAAACAAATCATGGAAATTTCTGTCAATGATTTCACCTTCCTGCCAACCCGTTATATTTGCGCCTGCCGGATTGATAAAGGTAATCAAGCCCTGCTTATTCACTCCCAATAAACCCTCACCCATAGACTCAAGAATAAGTGCATTATCTTCTTCTAATTGTTTATTTTTTTGTTCCAGCGTTTTTTCCAGCTGCCTGATTTTTAGATGTGTTTCTACCCGGACAATGACTTCTTCTGATTGAAAGGGTTTAGCAACATAATCAACAGCACCAAGATTAAAGCCTTTTACTTTATCTTTAACATCATCCAGTGCAGAGAGAAAAATAATAGCCACATCAGAAATTTCCGGACTCGATTTTATTTTCTGGCACACCTCATAACCATCCATACCCGGCATCATAATATCCAGTAAAATTAATGCCGGATGTACTTTTCTGACAATGCTTAATGCATCTTCACCATTTTTTGCCAAGAGTAATTTGTACCCGTGACCTTCCAGTGTCTGGTATAAAACCTGCAAATTGATGGGATTATCATCCACCAGCAATAAAGTTTCCTGATTATTATTCAATGTCTTTGTCTGTTCCGAGAAGATTTTTGATGATTTTTCGTATGCTGTCAAAATCAAATTGTTTTATCATAATGTCCAGTTTCTCATGCATATCACTTTGCATAGAATCAGTCTGACTTATGATTTTATACAATATCTTTATCTGACTGATATCACCCATTTCACTGGCTATTTTTATTTGCTCAAGCAAATCCCTAAACTCTTCTTTGGAGATTATTTTTTTGCCTGCTATTGAATTGACTGGCAGTGGTTTTATTTTTGCAGCTGATGTTTCCCGCTCAAACTTTATCCCCATATGCTGTTCAATTTTGTTAAAAACGTCTGCTATATTAAAAGGTTTAGCAATAAAATCATCCATACCTGTCTCTATGATTTGATCCTTTTGCTCAGGAAAAACACCGGCAGTCACGGCAATAATTACCACATCCTTCAGCTCTTTTTGCAGTGCTTCTTTTTGCAGTGCTCCTTTTTTCGAAGCTTCTTTTGTTAATGAAGTTGAGAGTAATTTTTTACGGATTAATTTAGCGGCACTGATACCATCCATTTCCGGCATACGAATATCCATCAGTATCAGTGGAAAATTGTATTCTGTTGCCATATCCACAGCTTCTTTACCATTAACAGCTTCCATGGTTTTAAAACCGGAAGCCTGCAGCAGACGTTTTAAGATATCACGATTGATCTCTCGATCATCCACAATCAAAACGGTGATTTCAAGTTCTTCCGGCAATTTTGGAATAGCTGAATAATCATAGCGGCCATTTAGAGGAACCAGCAGTTCTTCATCACTCA
This sequence comes from Gammaproteobacteria bacterium, assembly GCA_030632625.1. Taxonomy (GTDB): domain Bacteria; phylum Pseudomonadota; class Gammaproteobacteria; order GRL18; family GRL18; genus GRL18. Next base: position 3,294 of record DAOVUK010000093.1, on the reverse strand, counting down.
CTTCAACCAGAGGCAGAGAAAATGAAAATGCACTGCCCTCTCCATAACGGCTTTCAAGCATTATTTTAGTGCCGCCCATTTCCTGGATAAGTCTCTGACTAATCGCCAGCCCTAAGCCCGTACCACCAGCATTCATACCATCTTTGGCCTGTTTAAAGGCATCAAAAATCGATTGGTGTTTTTCTTCTGGAATTCCAATACCGGTATCAGCAACTATAAAACGAATAGAACTCTGCTCTTTAGCTGTATCGCCTTTTATATTTTCGCAATCTTCCATAACGTGTAGGGTAATGGTACCGTTATGAGTAAATTTAACCGCATTACCTAATAAGTTAACCAGAACCTGACGCAACTTGGTTGCATCTGTTTTTATTCCTCTGGGTAAGCCGTTTTGCATAATTAAATCCAGTTTAATACCCTTTGCAGAAACCCGGTGCAGCACCATATCATAGACACCTTTGATGAGCTTAGGCAAGTCAACCGCGGTAATATTAAACTCCATCTTTCCTGATTCAATCTTCGATAAATCCAGCACATCATTAATCAGAGTCAATAAATGATGTCCACAACTTTTAATGGCATCCAGACTTTCCATTTGCTCCGGAGTCACTTGTTTGTCATTTTGCAAAATCTGGGCATAACCTAAAACACCATTTAATGGCGTTCTTAACTCATGAGACATATTTGATAAGAACTCACTTTTTGCTTTATTGGCTTCTTCTGCGGCCTCTTTAGCATTGATAATTTCCTGCTCGGTTAGTTTTCTTTCGGTTAAATCCTGCAGCAGAGCAATAAACACCGGTTGCTCATTCATTGTGGCTGCAGTTAAAATAATTTCCGCAGGAAAAGGCTCGCCACCCACTCTCTCAAACATCAATTCATGTTGTTGATAACCTACCTTAATTGCCTGCTGCATTAATTGATTAAGCTTATCAAAAGATGCCTGACCATCCGGCTGAATTGGCTGTGTGAGAGAATAAAGGCGTGAACCAAGCACCTCTTCCTTGTTGTGAAAGCCAAAGAGATCCAAAAAGGCATGGTTACAATCCAGGATCCCTTGCTCAGAACATAATAAATTTGCCTGAGAAGAGCTTTCAAATAAAACCCTGAATTTTTCTTCATCTCGTTTACGTTCCGTAATATCATGTGCCATTCCTTCCAGGGCAATAATATCACCATTTTCCCCTTTCACCGGTACTTCAATGACTTCAAAACGCAGCAGCTCACCATTGCGAGCAATAATTTCTAATTCAAACGCTTCTTGCTGTTCACCATCAAATGAAAGCTGAATCATTTTTGCTGCTTCATCATTCAACGGACTTTCAACAAAATACTGGTTAAAGAAATTTTGGAATTCATCCGGAGTATAACCCAGTATTTCTTTAACCGACGGGCTGACATAGCTAATATGTCCCTTTTTATCATGGGTAAAATAAAAATAACGACCTTTTAATCCCTGAACAATCCGGCTGAAGCCTTGCGAACGAGCCTTGCGAATATCAATCTCACGTTTGCTCAGTTTTGCAGCCATATCAGTAAAACTTTGTGCCAGCAGACCGATTTCATCATTACTTGTTACCTCAACCGCTGCATCCAGGTTCCCTGCGGCAACAGATTTTACCCCGGCAGTTAATCGGGCCAAGGGCTGGGTGATTTTACCAATCACCAGCCAGACAGTAAGAATAATCAAAAATAATGAAAATAATAAAACACCTGCAATCTGAATACCCTTCTTTCTAACCTGTGCCAGCACTACTTTTTCCGGCACTCTGAGCGCAATGCTCCACTCGGTATTCTGTATGGGATAAAATGCCACCCACTGTCGCTGATTTGTTTCCCAGGCACTGAGCTGGACAACACCCCTTTCCCCGGCAGTCATTTTATCCGCCAGATTTTTTATCTCTGGTTTCTGATATTTCTCCGCATCATCATAGATTGAATTGGTCATTATCTGTTGTGGATCGGGATGATAAACATAATCCCCTTTATTGGTCACAATTAACAAATCCAGATCAGCATCAATGCCCTGATTAACAGCCTCTTCCAGAATTTCTAACTGCACATCAATCGTAGCAACACCTTTAAACTCTTTTTTATAAAAGAATGGCACCGCATAGGTTGCCATAACGATATCCCCGACGCCTTTATCAAAATAAGGTTCAGTCCAGACAGGATGTTTAGCCTGCTTTGCTTTATCCCACCATTGCCAGCGTCCGGTGGTATAATCAGTGATATCTGCAATATCCAGTGTTTGCACTCGACCAGACGTTCGATAGGCATAAGGAGCAAAAAGCTCATTGTCATAATCCGGGTCACGTTCAAAGGCAATAGCACTGCCATAGACGATTCGATTATGTCTTAAATTGGATTTAACCTGGGCGTAGAGCTGGTGATCAGGTATTTTCGGATTTTGTTCAATAATTGCAGCAGTAGAACGGGCGATTTGCGCAGATTCATTCAAAAAACCGGAGAAAATACCAGCATAGTGCTGTGTCAAACGCCTCATTTCTTCTTCAACATCAGCACGTGAATATAGTTGGATCTGGTAAATACCAAAACCAAAGATCAGCAGATAAATCAAAGCAATAGGAAGAACCGTTAGTAAAATGATTTTAAATCGTATGGAGGAATACAATCAAATTTCCTTCTGGGGCCTTCAGCGTGAACCAGGAGCCTTCAGCTTTTAGCATGAACCAAGAGCCCTCAGCATAAACTAAGAGCCTTTAGTGTATTGTGGCTATGAATTTTTATACATTAAAAAAGAAGATACTCAGAAGTATACAAAAGCACTTAGAATGTAGCAAATTTGTGCTAGCATAGTGCCATCTTAATTGAGGATGCCATCACTTATGAAAACCATAACAGACTATCCGCTGACAGAATTAAAACTGATTTATAATCTGCTGCATGCGAATGTCCAGTTACATTTTGAATTAATGGATTCCGAACTTTTATCTGATCTGCAAAAACACCTGCAAACAGAAGCTGCGTCTGAAGGTATCGATGTGACACATCACGCTCAGTGGAAAGCCTGGTTAGACAATCAAAGCCCTTTTCCTGTTGATGAAGCACCGGGGGATATTGGCGCTTAAAGCGTTCAGCGTTCAGCGTTCAGTATAATTGTAGACTTCCAGGACAATCACTGCTTCGCGCCCCGCAGGGGAAGTGTCCTTGGGGTACACATCCACGCCTAAAGACGCCTACTTTTGGTGTGCTGCGCAGTATATAAGAGGTTCTTCACTTTATTGCTTATTTTTTGTATTCACTCGGTGAATTCAGCCATTCATAGATAGG
>DAOVUK010000137.1 GCA_030632625.1 Gammaproteobacteria bacterium | reverse complement strand
CCCCCCAGGAAAACTTCTTTCAGAATGTAGGTTGGCGCTGAGCTTGCGAAGCCCAACAAATGAGCCTGATTATACGGTTATTGTTGGGCTTCGCAAGCTCAGCGCCAACCTACCTACTTCTTAATCGTCAAGTCATCAGAATTAATGTGTTCTGGTACTAGTCTGCTCCTACTAATAAAAAAAGAGCATTATAATCAGTTGCCTGCCGATGCCGTCATGCATAATATGCGCTCACACCTCAGTCATTGAAAAAACATTTCAAATCAAGTGGTTATTACGAAAAAGTGTGACAAATGTATGACTTTGTCAGTTTAATACTATGATGTCTCAACAGAACACTGTAAAATGTTTTTCCATAATTATTATAATTTTTTGTTTGGCAAATTACTTCTAATTCGTGTTCATCCATAACTTAACAGTTTTAGGCGAATACTCTTGTAGTAAAGAGCGTCCCTACAGAGAAAATATGCAACTATTCAATAGCTTATAAATTCACAATTGTAGGGGCGAATTCATTCGCCTAATTAATGGATAGACACTAATTCGGATCAATTCAGGATATTAAGATTGTATAATGCTTTTTTGAGCTTGTTAAAACGTGATTTACGTCTGGCTTTCAGACATAAGAGCGAAATACTTAACCCGCTGTTTTTCTTTGTTATTGTGGTCACTCTTTTTCCTCTGGGTATCAGTCCCGAGAAACAGACACTGGCAGAAATTGGCCCGGGTATTATCTGGGTGGCAGCACTATTAGCCTCTATGCTGTCATTGGACTCTCTGTTTCGTTCTGATTTTGATGACGGTACTCTGGAGCTCATGTTGCTGAGTGAGTATCCACTTTCTGTTATGGTGCTGGCCAAAATTATTGTTCACTGGCTGATCACCGGGTTTCCCATTATTGTTTTCTCCCCTTTATTGGGCACGGTGATGTTCCTGAGCCCCGATGCCATTGTCACTTTAATGATTACTTTATTACTCGGAACCCCGATATTGAGCTTAATTGGTGCCATTGGCATGGCCCTGGTCGTCGCGTTGAAACGTGGCGGTATGTTATTGTCACTATTGGTTCTGCCGCTTTATATACCGGTATTAATATTTTCTGCTAATGCAGTTGGCAGCAGTATGGCCGGCTTATCGATTAGCGGCCAGCTTTATTTTCTGGCTTCTTTTATGATTTTTTGTTTAACCCTGGCACCCATTGCCACATCTGCTGCACTAAGAGTGAGTCTCGAATAATGAAATTCCTATGGAAATCAGTGATGAAATTTATTTATCACTTTGCTTCACCCAAACACTTTTATCGTATTTCCGGAAAGCTGATCCCCTGGTTAGGCTGGCTTGCTGCCATACTTATAATCGTCGGTAGTATTGACGGCCTGTTTATTGCGCCGGTTGATTATCAGCAGGGAGACAGCTACCGGATTATTTTTATCCATGTACCTGCAGCCTGGATGTCGATGTTCATCTATATGGTGATGGCAACTGCGGGGGCCGTTGGTCTGATCTGGAAAATCAAACTGGCTGATGTGATTGCCAGCAGCAGTGCGCCCATTGGTGCGGCCTTTACCTTTCTGGCATTAGTAACAGGCTCTATCTGGGGCAAGCCTATGTGGGGAGCCTGGTGGGTATGGGATGCTCGCTTAACTGCGGAACTGATTCTGTTGTTTCTCTATTTAGGTTATATGGCATTAGAAGCGGCCATTGAAGATCCCAGAGCAGCTGCCAGAGCCTGTGCTATTCTGGCTATTGTCGGTGTCATTAATATTCCAATCATCCATTATTCAGTGGAATGGTGGAACACTTTGCATCAGGGCGCAACCGTTACCAAGTTCGATAAACCCTCAATTCACATCTCTATGTTGATTCCTTTATTATTAATGGCGCTGGGTTTTAAACTTTATTACGCTACTGTGGTCTTAGTAAGAGCGCGAAATAAAGTCTTATATGCCGAGCAAAATAATCGCTGGGTTAAAGACATAGTTAAAGCTAATAGTTAAAGCTAATAGTTAAAGTAAATAGTTAAAGTAAATAGTTAAAGTAAATAGTTAAAATAAACAGGGCAGACACATAGGTCTGCCCCTATAGTAGGGGCGAAGCGATGTGTTCGCCCTGATAATTGTATGTTCTATACAGAGAGTTAAAAATGCTGGAAATGTTACAAATGGGTAAATACGGTGCCTATGTCTGGTCATCTTATGGTATTGCGCTTGTTCTTATGAGCTATGTCGCTATCAAACCGCTTATGGACAAAAAGAGTATTTTTAAAGAATTAATGATGAAATATCGTCGCGAGGAGAAGCAATGAATCCGAAACGTAAAAATCGCCTGATACTGGTATTCTTAATATTAGCCGGTGTCGGCGCAGCAGTAACATTAGGACTTAAAGCTCTGGATCAAAACTTGTTGTACTTTTTTAGCCCAACCCAGGTAAAAGCGGGTGAAGCACCTATTGATCATTCCTTTCGGCTGGGCGGACTGGTCACTAACGGCAGTGTTAAACGTGAAAAAGATGGTATGACCATTCATTTTGACATTACTGATAATGCTGAAACCATCGCGGTGACCTATGTAGGGATCTTGCCGGACTTGTTTCGTGAGGGGCAGGGTATTGTTGCGACCGGTAAGCTGGATGGCAGCACTATTGATACGCCTAAGGGTAAATTAGCACATTTTGTTGCTGATGAAGTGCTGGCCAAACATGATGAAAATTATATGCCTCCGGAAGTTCAGGACGCATTAGATAAAGCGCATGTAGAAGGTAAAAAAGCAATGGTTAAAACAGCGACCGAAACAGCCGCTTCAGGAGAAAAAGCACTATGATACCTGAGATTGGGAGTTTTTCCCTGACTATTGCCTTAGCTGTTTCTATTATCCTTGCTATTTTACCCATGATTGGCGCTCATAAGAATAATCTTCAACTGATGCAGCTTTCTCGATATGCAGTGGTCGCTCAATTCTTTTTAGTCTCAGTTTCATTTATTGCTCTGGCTTATTCTTTTACCATTGATGATTTTTCTGTACGTTATGTGGCGGCGAATTCTAATTCGGCACTGCCGATGATGTTTAAAATCTCAGCCGTATGGGGAGCACATGAAGGCTCCTTTTTATTGTGGATGCTGATCCTCTCCGGCTGGACTATGGCTGTGGCCTTTTTCAGTAAGAGTTTACCTCTGTCCATGACGTCCAGAGTTCTGTCTGTGATGGGTATGCTGAGCATTGGTTTCCTGTTATTCATCATATTTACCTCAAACCCTTTCGAACGTCTTTTCCCTGCCGCTTTAGACGGCAAAGATCTGAACCCTTTATTACAGGATTTTGGTCTGGTGATTCATCCGCCTATGCTTTATATGGGCTATGTTGGTTTCTCTGTTGTTTTTAGTATTACCATTGCCGGCCTGATTTCCGGTCAGCTTGATTCTGCCTGGGCGCGCTGGTCTCGTCCCTGGACAGTGATTGCCTGGGTATTTCTAACCCTGGGTATCGCTTTGGGAAGCTGGTGGGCCTATTATGAATTGGGCTGGGGCGGCTGGTGGTTCTGGGACCCGGTCGAAAATGCTTCATTTATGCCCTGGCTTGTAGGCACCGCACTGATACACTCATTAGTTGTGACTGAAAAGCGCGGTGCGTTTAAAAGCTGGACCGTGTTATTGGCACTCATTGCTTTTTCTCTGAGCTTGCTGGGTACTTTTCTGGTTCGTTCCGGTGTTCTGGTCTCGGTGCATGCCTTTGCTTCTGATCCGACACGGGGCTCGTTTATTTTAGCCTTTCTCGTTCTGGTGATTGGCGGTTCTTTAACTCTTTACGCAATTAGAGGCCCGTCCATGAAAGGTGGGGGGCAGTTTAATCTGTTTTCTAAAGATACCTTTATGCTATTGGGTAATATCCTGCTCACTGTTGCCTGTGCTATGGTCTTATTAGGCACCTTGTACCCACTTTTAGATCAGCTGATTGATTTGGGTAAATTATCCGTTGGTAAACCGTATTTCAATACCGTGTTTGTACCTATTATGCTGCCTGCACTGGTTATCATGTCAATGGCACCGTTGATGCGTTGGAAGGGCGATACTTTTTCTCGTGTTGCTAAACACATGATAATTCCTGTCTTTGTTGCTTTTTCCGTTGGTTTTTCAATGCTGTTGCTGGAAAAAGGCTCAGTGATGGTGTCAATAAGTATTGGTCTGGCCACACTTATTGTTTCGAGTGTCGTTACCAGCTTTGTGGATCGAGTAAGAAATAAAGGTAATTTTATTACTGCCTTAAAGAAAATTCCTTTAACTTTTTTCGGTATGAATCTGGCTCATATCGGTGTAGCGATCTTTGTCGTGGGTGTGACTTTTACTGAATCAATGAGTTTACAAAAAGATTTACGTATGGAACGAGGTGATACCATCTCTCTGGGTGGCTATTCATTTACCTTTGAAGGTGCCAAGAGTCATGAGGGTCCTAATTATATCGGCTATGAAGGGGCAATAAGTGTAATAGGTTCTGAAGGTGAAGAAGTTGCTGTACTGAGACCGGAAAAACGGATCTACCAGGTACGTGGTATGCCGATGACTGAAGCCGGTATTGATGCAGGATTATTTCGTGACCTGTTTGTGGCATTGGCGGAACAATTGGACAATGGTGCCTGGAGCTTAAGAATTTATTACAAACCCTTTATTCGCTGGATCTGGTTAGGCTGTATCTTCATGGGGCTGGGTGGTTTTGTTACAGTATTGGATAGACGTTATCGTTTGAAAGTGTCGAATAATAAAACTGTGGCTGCGTGAGGCGTTAGGGATAACTTTGGAATAAGAAAGCGTGCCGGGTAGACTGGTGCATATGACTGGGGACGCTGCAAGTACGTCCGTGTAGCGCTTAGACTCGACATCCATGTCTCGGCATACCCCATTCATATGCACCAGTCTACCCAACACTCTTATGTCATTTATATTCAATCGTGCTGTCCCAAAAGCAAAAGCAAAAGAAAAAGAATAAAGAAAAATGCATTTCTTGGCTTTTGTCTTTGCTTTTGGGACAACACTGGAACAAGTTAAAGAACAAAATGAGTGATAAGGTATGCGGGTTGGTCTGGGTGGGGTATGTCGAGACAGGGATGTCGAGGCTAAGCGTTACACGGACGTACTTGCAGCGTCCCCGCACAGGCGAACCCGTATACCTTAGTACGGATTACTACACCCCAATATAAGAACAATTAACATATATATATAAGAAATAGAGTAAAAAGTCTGATGAAAAAACAATTTATGACCCCTCTGATAATCTTTGGTCTATTAGTCGTATTACTGGTAGTCGGACTAATGAAGGCAAAGTATGTACGTGATGTACCATCGCCGCTGATTGGTAAGGCGGTGCCTGAATTTTCTATCCCTACGGTAGAAGACCAGCAACAGATGTTCAGTAGTGAAGATCTTAAGGGACAGGTATCGTTGGTCAATATCTGGGCTTCATGGTGTGTTTCCTGTCGTGCTGAACACCGGCTGCTTAATGTGATAGCAGAACAGGGCATTAAAATTTATGGCATCAATTATAAAGATGAATTAACTGATGCACGTCGCTGGTTGAATGCTTATGGCAATCCCTATGTGAAAAGTGCTCATGATATCACCGGGCGAGCCGGTATTGACTGGGGTGTTTATGGTACGCCGGAAACTTTTGTGATTGATAAAAAAGGCATGATCCGCTACAAACATACCGGCCCTGTCTATCAGCAGGACATCAGTGAGAAAATTTTACCAATGATTAAGCAACTACAGGCAGAATCATAATGCTTAGCATGACAATGAAAAAAAATTCAACATCTCGACTTTTAGGCTTGTCTAGCATACTGTTTTTTATACTATGCCTCTTGCCTCTTCATTTACAGGCGGGTCCCAGAGGCCAGCCAAAAGAACCCATTGTTTTTGAAGATGCTCAAATTGAAAAAGATTATCTGGAATTGTCAGAAGAATTGCGCTGTCTTGTCTGTCAGAATCAAAACCTGATCGATTCCAATGCTGAGTTGGCGGATGATTTACGCCGGGAAGTCGCAAAAATGCTGAAGCAGGGTAAAAATAAAGAACAAGTAACTGAATTCATGGTAGAGCGCTATGGTGATTTTGTTTTGTATGATCCGCCATTTAAAGCTCAAACCTGGCTGCTTTGGGGTGGCCCTTTTGTGTTGATGTTTTTTGGAATCTTTGTTTTGCTGAAAAAAATAAAAGCGGATAAAGATGAAAAACATACGGATAGTTCAGCACTTTCTGAGCAGGAAAAAGAAAAGTTACAGGCCATCCTGAAAAACAAATAGTATAAAAAAGGTAAATCAAGCATGTGGGTATTATGGTTAATTTGTGTGGTGTTGGCAGTTATAGTGATTGCTTTATTAATAAGACCGTTATTTAAAACCTATTCAGATAGTGAGCTGGTCGAAAGCCAAAAAAAAATCAACCAGCGTAAAGATCTGAATATTGAGCTTTATGAACAAAAGAAAGTTCAGATCGAGCAAGATTTTGCCAATGGTTTACTGGATGAAGAAGGACGAATTCAGGCGAAAAATGAAATAGAACACAGCCTGATTCAGGATGCTGAAGGCTCTGCTGTCACAGAATTAACACAACTTTCTAAGAGCAGTGCTAAAAAACTAACTATTGCATTTTTGATCATTATTCCAGTTTTTTCAGTGATTACTTATCTCTCAATTATGCCTGAAAACTTTGAACAGGTGGTATTGCAGCAACCAGCTGCCCGGTCATCGGTTCAATCTCATACTTCGGGGGGGCAGAAGCAGGTACCTGATATTGCTTCCATGGTGACTTCTTTAGAAAAGAAATTGCAGAGTAATCCAGACAATGCCCAGGGCTGGAATATGCTGGGCCGTTCCTATGTGGTGATGAAACGCTATCCAGATGCGGCAGCGGCTTATGAAAAAGCCTTAGCACTGGTAAAACGAAATAAAGCCGAGCCAATGCCGGAGCTGGAAGTCAATTATGCTGAAGCCTTAATGCAAACCGGGCAAAAAGAGGCTTATGAAAAAGCCAGGGCACTTCTGGATGAAATGCTGGCAACTAATCCTGATAATGGCGATGCCTTATGGTTTATGGGTTTTCTCGACTATGAGGCGGGGAATAAGGCACAGGCTGTTGAGCACTGGACACATTTATTAAGCTTGTTGCCGGCAAATGGTGAACAGGCGAAAATTGTATTGGCTTATCTTAAGCAGATAAACCCACAAGCAGCTGGTGTGGTTAATACCCAGCCAACTGAAAGCGCCGCCAAAACTTCAAAACAAGCTGGTGAAACGGCATCTGCGGCGCCTGCAGGGCCGGCACCAGGTCAACAGTTAACAGGATCTGCAGAAGAACAGGCATTTATTGCTTCAATGGTTGCCAGAGTTGAACAACGGGTGAAAGATAATCCGCAGGATATCAAAGGCTGGAAATCATTAGGTAAATCTTATGCTGTATTAAATCGTCATATTGATTCAGCAGAGGCCTATGCTAAAGCGGTTGCCTTAGACAGCAGCGATGTTTCTCTGCTGATGAACTATTCAGATGCTGTCATCAAAACAAGAGATACTGCTCAATTAGATAAGGCCCGCATTGTT
>DAOVUK010000201.1 GCA_030632625.1 Gammaproteobacteria bacterium | reverse complement strand
ACTGTTTAAATAATAGTGTTTATACAAGACTAACATTCCCGGACATCACAAGCATAATCTATTGACCCAGTGGATCAGTTTAACTGCATCTGCACCATTTTGACCCAGTAGCTGGCTCCGATAGTCAAAATGTCATCATTAAAATTATAATAAGGGTTATGCAATGACGGGCTGTCACCATTACCAATAGAGACATAGCAGCCTTTTGCTTCATTCAGCAAGAAAGAAAAATCTTCTGAGCCCATACTTGGCGGATTATCATGAATAATATTGTCGCTTCCAACCACTTCCATAGCAGCCAGTACAGCCTTTTCAGTTTCAATTTCACTATTGATGGTTGACGGGTAACGTTTTTGATAATCAATTTCTGCTGTCGCACCATAGGCTTCACAGATAGATTGAACCATTTGCTCTAATTGAGTGATGATCTGATTCTGAATGTGCTGGTGGAATGTCCTGACAGTGCCTGATAAGTGTGCAGTCTCCGGAATGACATTATAGCTGTCGCCCGCATGTACCCGGGTAATAGAAACAACTACCGCATCCAGTGGATTGCACTGCCTGGAGCTGATACTTTGTATCGCCGTGATCAGCTGACCGGCAATCACTATAGGATCAATGGTGTTATGCGGTGCAGCGGCATGGCCGCCTTTACCATTAATACAAATATCAAAAACATCATAGGCCGCCATTACAGGGCCGCTGCGAATAGCAAACTTACCCACATCCAGTCCAGGCCAGTTATGCATACCATAAATAGCATCAACCGGGAATTTTTTAAAAAAGCCTTCCTCAACCAACACCCGCCCTCCTCCTTCATTTTCTTCGGCTGGTTGAAAGACGAAATAGACAGTGCCATTAAAATTTTGCTGCTGGGATAAATATTGAGCCGCCCCAAGCAGCATGGCAGTATGACCATCATGACCACATGCATGCATCATACCCGCATGGGTTGAACAATAGCTGACGCCGGTTTTTTCTACAATAGGCAGTGCATCCAGATCCGCTCGCAGAGCTATGGCTCTGCTGTCAGAAAAAGAGTTATCAGCATTGCTGTTTCTGCCATGGCCGGCGCTTAATGAACCGATAACCCCGGTACCTGCCATTCTGGGGTGGAGCTTTACACCAAAGGAAGCCAGCTTTTGTTCGACAAACTGCGCCGTTTTTTCTTCATCAAAAGCAATTTCCGGGATGGCATGCAGTTGCTGACGCCATTTTTTAAGTTCTTCTTTATTGTTAACAATTTCTTCAATCAAAGGCATAAGCTATAGTCCTGAGCGATTTATTCTTTTTTAGGGTTCTTCACATTATTGCGTACTTTTTGTATTCAGGGATTTGGCATTCATAGATATGGTAGAGACGTTGCATGCAACGTCTCTACAGTTTGGAAAAGTACGCATTTCTGTGAAGAGCCTTTTTTAGTCATTCTTTAAACTGGATACCCGGGATAAACCCCAGATACCAATAGTGGTTCCAAACGGAAATAAAACCCACAAAATCATGGGTTCAGCGCTACTCACTATCATCAGTTTATCCAGAAAAATGGCAATTGCAGCAATAATGCCTAATAAAATCTGGAATCCGGAGGCAAATTGAATAATGCGTCGCTGAATATCAAACGTTGAGATTTTTCCTATTAAGCCAATACAGGCAAGAAAGCCGATAACATAAATCAGCCAGAATGGTACACTGGAACCATTGATAACCAGGCCAAAGCTGATCAGCAGTAAAGAGAGACCACTGGCCATTGCCAAAAGTAACAGAAATAAGGCAAAAAGATAAAACATAGTTAATTCATCCCGTTTATATTAATGAGCTCTTCTACTTTGTTTTAATTTCAGGTCAATTAAAATTTTTACTTTATTGACACTGCCCTTATCTAATTTGATTAAATCAATTTCTATGGGTTTATGCCATTGCCCATTTTCTTCCAGTTTTTTTTTCACAAATAGAATTATTTTCTGCTGCTCCAGGTATTCAACTCGCGCGATATCAGTCCACTTTATCTGCTCATTAAATTGCTTAATATTAAACAAAATAATGCCGTCTTTGTTAAGCACAATTTTGTAAACATAAAGATTTATCCCGCCAATCAGGAAAATAAAACTAATGGTGAATAACACTCCCGGCATAAAACTGTGTTTATGCAATTTTATCAGATGTGCACGCCACTTTTTACTGACCAGGAATAGCAGCAGTCCCGATAAAAGCAATATGACCATCCATTGCGGAGATTGCTTAATAATAAATTGGTCAGGCAGTATCAGAAGTTCCATTTTCTCAGTATTTTTTCTCCGCAGCAGCGCTCTGACAGGCTTTTATTAAAGCGGCAATAATAACATACTTATAATGAAATTTATCCTGTTCAGTACTGTCTGACGTTATAAGCTGAGCACCATCTACAGCACAGAGAAAATTCATCTTTGCGCTGTTTATTGTATGATTTTTACGCTAAAATTCAGTCAAAATTTATTATATGGAACTGAGAAATGCTTGATTTTATTTTTTTCCACGAAACACCATTAAAGAAGTTTCAGGGCTTTCTTGATGGTGAAGAAATTGCTTACGAAAATGATACTGAATTTCAGGCATCTGTTGAAGAAACCGGTTTTACTGTCAGTATCAGTGATGATTATGAACTCGATGTCATAGATAAGATAGAAGACTATTATGATGAAATGATGGATTTGAATGCACAACTGATTTCAATCGAAGCAGAAGAAAATGAAGGGGAAATTGAAAATGCCGGAATCAGCGTTAATTTAGCTGACGGCAGTACAGTGCTTGCTGATGTTGATGCAAATCTGATTTATAAATTATCAGCGGCCCTCACTTCTGAAGAAATATTAGAACTCATTAATGCCATTGCCAGTGCGGTAGAAAATCCGGATAACAGGCCACTATGCAAGAGATAATTCATTTCTAAACAGCATTAAGATGGCTCAATTGATTTAAAAAGTACTTTTTGTTTATCGATTAAAATCTTGGATGACAGTGTAAAGGCAGTCTGTAATACAAACAAATTGACTAGATCTTTATCATTGTCATTAAACACCCGGATCTGTCCCTCATCGTCCTGAGCATTAATTAACTGAATCACACCAATAATTTTTTTCTCGAAATCAAAAATCGGCACCGTTAAAACTGAATGAGTTCGATAGCCTGTTTTTTCATCAAATGCCCGGGTACCGGAAAAATTGTATGAATCTTCATTATAAATATCATCAATCAGAATGCTTCTTTCCAGTAAAACACAATTCACCACAACCATTGAAGCATTTGCAACCCCATCCTCATGAATAGGAATGCCGGGAAAATCAATCTCGGGTGCTTTTTTATTGATATCTAATGAACGGTTAAGCACCACTTCAAATTTCAATAATTGATGCTCAAAAATTGAATATAAGGTACCGGCATCAGCATGAGTGAGGTCCATTGCCCCTTCAACAACGATCGCCAGTTGCGTCTGTAAATCAGTTTCTCTGGACAGTCTGGTTGATATTTGATTGAAAACTGTTGTGCTATTAGACATTTTTTCCGGCCATGCTTGATATCTTAAACTTCATCCCTATTTCTAGTGTAACAGATGCTCAATGAGGTCTGTTACAACTAAATGACCGGATTGTTAAATCGGTCACTCAATCTTAGCATCGCAAGGTATCAAAACAAACTTGATACAAGGTTGTTTTGAATAGTCAATGCATGCTTAATCAATATTGCTTAATTTCTTATCACCCGATGTCATCGTCAATTTTTTTACCCGACTGCTGAGTATCGGCACCTCAAGCGCAGTAGCCACCCCTTCTTTATTATAAATCAGCTTTGCATATTTGTATTTTTCCTGTTTAACCATTTCAGCCAGATTTTTGAATGTCCAATATGGCGTCGATGCAGCAAACTGATTCACCAGCCAGGCTGGAATATTACCACCAGGATCGGTATGTTGTATCCAGGTAATTTTTGTCCCCATAGAATCAGGTTCCAGCTTATATGTACCAATTGATTTTCGCACACGTACAAGTTCGGATTGATTCACTTTATCACATTGAATTGATTGTTTATCATTACAATAATCCGGCACACCGAACATGGTGATATCAACCGTTCTGGAACGGGGGTTTTGCACCATAATTGAGTGAAAAATAAAGTCGCGATCACTAAAAGGAAAAGGAATGTAAAATGTCTGATAATGATATCGCTCAGTAAAGCTGACATCGTCTAATATAAATGATTGACCACAGGAGTGAACCCATTCAGCACAGATAGTATTATCAAACATAACCGCTAAAATACTGTCCATTGAAGCCTTAATATGAGTAATTGCCTTAAATGTTCCAAATTTTGACTGTTTATGGCTGAAAAGATAAACCTTGATACCATCGCTGTTTAATTTCAGGTAATGGCTGAATTCACCGGAGTTGGCTCCGACTGCCATAGCCACTGACTGCATTAACTGAATATCATTTAAATGACTAGCCAGCGCTTTTCGGCTAGTTTTACTACTGCTTGCGGAATAAATTATCACGTCATCTGCGGCCTGCCCAATAGCGGCAGGATTTAATAACACATCTTCTTCAAAGCTGTTGAAATCATTATCAGCAAGCAGTATAGAAAAAAAACAGCAGAAAAGAAAAATACCACCTATTGATTGACTATATCTCATGATATTCGTCCTGATTTATAAACGAGTTTTAAAACGACATTAACAGGCAAACTGTGCTGAGAACTCAGATAAATTTTGGGATATGCCACACTTGCAGAGACAACACCATCAGCATCAGCATAAGAAGACTCTCCGCCATTAAATTCAGCAATCGTATTGATAAACATCATCGATTCAATACGATAACACTGGGTATCCATGGTTGGATGAATAGTTGGATGAATGGCTGGGTGAATGTTTTTTTTCTGACTCTGGAATAAACATTGGCCATATCCAGAGAGATTCCGGCTTGAGGGGTATTAAGCAACATTTCTTCTTCAATTTTACTAAAATCGAGTTCAGTAAATACTGCAGAAAAAGAACAGCAAAGTAATGAAGCATCATATATTGATTGGCTGTGAACCATGACATTCATCCTGTTCTTAGATTAATGTATAATTAACTATAGCACAAAATAATTGATCTAGATCAATAAATATAGGAATACAATGATGTTTATTGCAGTTTAATTTTAATCATAGTAAAAAATCTTACTTGTTTCATTGCTTCAGGCTTAATTTTGACAATTATAAAAAATCAAACTAGAATACCTTACTTATTTGCTTGGTTATTTATTTTAGGAGTTTTAAATGAAGACATGGTGTTGCAAGATCTGCAGTTTTATTTATGTTGAAAAAGATGGCTTACCTGACGATGGCATCGCTCCGGGTACTCCTTGGGAAGATATACCTGAAGACTGGTTGTGTCCGGACTGTTCTAAAGGCAAACATGAATTTGAAATGGAAGAAATTTAATATTTTCCAGTTAAAAGTGACTTAAACCTAGAAAAATAATATGCTGTTTTAAGTCGCTTTAATTCTCACCACAAAACGTTTTTGCGGCACTTCTCTTCCCCCTGTTTTCTTCTGGTGTATATCACTTAACTCTTTTTTTTTGACATTAAACACCGCAGCTGATATTAATCACTAAATTCGGATTGATTTGACATAGATCAGCTTAACAACTTGAAATATAAGTATTTATATACTACATTTATAGTAGAGAAGATAGAAACAGGTATTTTAAAATCTTTCTCTGCAACCAGTTACTATAAATAAAAGGAGGTGTGAGATGACCTTAGCTCGCTGGAATCCTTTATGGGGAATTGATGATGTTTTTAGTCGTAATCCAACTGGTTTATTAGCCAAATACGCTGGTGATTCTTCACCTGAATGGTCACCACTCGCCGATATCACAGAAACAGAAGAAGCATTTCATATTAAAGCTGAACTCCCTGGAGTCAAGAAAGAAGATGTTGATGTTTCTCTTTCTAATGGTGTATTAACACTAAAAGGTGAACGTAAGACTGAAGAAGAAACCAAAGACGAAAAACAGCATCGTATAGAACGCTTTCACGGAACTTTTACCAGACGCTTTGACTTACCAGATAATATTGAGGCAAGCGCCATCACCGCGGAGTATGTCGATGGAGTACTCAATCTGAGCATTCCTAAAACAATAAAAAAAACACCGGAAACCATGAAAGTTGATATTCATTAGTTGTTTATTTTTTACATCCTTTCCAGCTATTGGAAAGGATGGGACTGACCAAACTGCTTTACACTTTACATTCATGTTCTTTAAAGAATGCCTATCATATGTAGGGGCGAATTCATTCGCCTTGCGAGATTGTAGACTCACATCCAGGCGAATGAATT
>DAOVUK010000506.1 GCA_030632625.1 Gammaproteobacteria bacterium | reverse complement strand
TCAAGGGATACGGCCAGAGCCAAAAATTCACCTAATGAATCCCAGCGTAAATGATTTTCTGCTAAAAACTGCTGTACATGCTTGGGAGCAGAGCCGCCGGCTCCCGTTTCAAATAATCCGCCGCCACTCATTAAGGGCACAATTGAGAGCATTTTAGCACTGGTGCCTAATTCAAGAATTGGAAACAGGTCGGTCAGATAGTCCCGTAAGACATTACCGGTGACAGAAATGGTGTCCTTACCCTCTTTGATTCGATTCAGTGAAAAATTAATCGCATCTTCAGGCGACATAATACGAATATCCAGATCAGAGAGATCATATTGAGACAGATATTGTTCTACCTTGCTTATTAATTGTGCATCATGGGCCCGATGACTATCAAGCCAGAAAATAGTCGGCATTCGAGTCATGCGGGCTCGATTCACCGCCAGTTTTACCCAGTCCTGAATCGGGGCATCTTTTACCTGACACATTCGCCAGATATCGCCGGCTGCAACACTCTGCTCCAGCAGAGTGGCACCGTGCTCATTGATCACCCGAACAACACCGCTATATGGAATTTCAAAGGTTTTATCGTGGGAACCATATTCTTCAGCTTTTTGAGCCATTAAGCCAATATTCTGCACCGTACCCATGGTAGTCGGATCAAAAGCACCATGCTGTTTGCAAAAACTGATGGTTTGCTGATAAATGCCGGCATAACTCCGATCCGGAATAATAGCCTTAGTATCATGAAGCTGACCATCCGGCCCCCACATTTGACCGGATGAGCGAATGCTGGCAGGCATGGAGGCATCAATAATAATATCGCTGGGTACATGTAAATTAGTAATGCCTTTGTCTGAGTTGACCATTGCCAGTTCAGGACGGCTATCATAACAGGACTGAATATCTGCTTTGATTGCTTGTTGCTGCTCTTCCGGCAGGTTTTGAATTTTACTATACAGATCCCCCAGACCATTATTGGCATTAATTCCCAGTTCAGCAAAGACGGCGCTATATTTGTCAAAAACAGTCTGAAAATAAACACTGACTGCATGACCAAAAATAATGGGATCGGATACTTTCATCATGGTAGCTTTAAGATGTACCGACAATAAAACATCACTGCTTTTTGCATCGTCCATTTGCTCTGCTAAAAAGCTGCGTAAGGCCTTTTTACTCATCACTGCAGTATCAATCACCTCGCCTGCCAGCAGGGGGGCATTATTCTTTAATAAGGTGAGCTGACCATCATCCGACAGGAGTTCGATTTTAAACTCACAGGCGTTATCCACAGTGACTGAATTCTCACTGCCATAAAAGTCACCATGACTCATACTGGCAACATGGGTTTTTGAATCGGCTTGCCATGCTCCCATTGCATGCGGGTTATTTTTTGCATATTGCTTCACCGCACCGGGCGCACGGCGATCAGAGTTGCCTTCACGCAGCACTGGGTTAACAGCACTGCCTTTTATACTGTCATAGCGTGCCTTTATTTCTTTTTCAGCGTCATTTTTTGGTGCTTCGGGATAATCGGGGAGTTTATACGCCTGAGTTTGTAATTCTTTAATGGTGGCTTTTAGCTGAGGAATTGATGCGCTGATATTGGGCAGCTTGATAATATTAGTCTGCGGTTTTTTGACCAGCTGCCCTAATTCCATCAATGCATCCGGAACAATTTGCTGTGCAGTTAAATTATCAGGAAAACAGGCAAGAATACGTGCTGCAAGAGAAATATCCTTACTTTCAATCTCAATACCCGCTGTACGGGTAAATGCTTCAATAACAGGCAGAAATGAGTAAGTGGCCAGTGCCGGAGCTTCATCGGTGAGTGTATAAATAATTTTTGGATTGGATGAACTGGATACCATTCGATAAAACTCCTGATAGAAATATTTTTAAAGAAAATAATGCAAGAAACGAAGATATTACGATATATTTATAGCAATTTCATTAAGTGAAGAAAGTTTTGACAGAAAATTGTATTGGATTAACCTGATGTAGAGAAGAGTGCTAGTAGAAAAAGTGCTTGTAAAATGAGTGCTTGTAGAAAGAGTGCTTGTAAAATGAGTGCTTGTAAAATGAGTGTTTGTAGAAAGAGTGGCGTCCCCTAGGGGGTTCGAACCCCTGTTACCGCCGTGAAAGGGCGAAATAATCGACTACTAAATTTTAGTATAGTCCTGTAACCCGCATAAGACAACACTTTGTTGTATTTCAATTAAGTTGAATTGAGTAGGAAAAAGGTGGGTATGTTACGAAATTGTTACGAAATCAGGCCGTTTCTTTCTATTCATGCCTGATCCGAGTTGAAAATAAAATGCTGTGTGTCAGTGACTAAAAATCAATATCCATACCAAC
>DAOVUK010000143.1 GCA_030632625.1 Gammaproteobacteria bacterium | reverse complement strand
CGTTAAGAAGCAATAGTACAAAAAAGGTCAATTAAAGGTAAAGTAATGAATTCAGCGCAGAAGGTTACCTGCAAGAACTTGCATAGCAGGTCAAACAATCAATGAGTTTATTTTAAACGGTAACAGGAATGGAAGAACTGCTTTTAAACAACTTCCGACAAGCATTGATCCCTCGAACCCAATGTCTTTTCTGCTTCTCACAGAGTGATTTCAATTGTGCTTCAGGGCCCACAAAAGAATAAAACCCTTTTGAATAACCCTGAAGCGTTTCCATCCAGGTTTGTTCATCCAGTTGCAGTTTTTGTAGAATACCGGGTGTACCGGCATCAATAAAGCCACGCTTATCGTCTCTGACAATACGACCTGTCCAGTCTGCCAGCTCCAGATAATCATTCAAATCAAAGGCAATACCGTCTTTTTTGAGTGAACTGCCTATGAAGGATGACAGCTTGATGGATGGGGTATCAGTCATGCGATTGGTTTGTTCAGTTTGAGAGAGACCATCAATCCGCTGTTTGATGGAAGTGAAGTCTGAATCTTCTAATGTTTGACAAATATCGGCTCGGATGGGATTTAAATCAACATAGACCATACAACTGAGAATAGCTTGTTCATCCAGTAAAGCCTGACTTTTAAATCGTCCTTCCCAAAAACGACCCGTACAATGGTCTTCAGCATTGGCCTTACGGGCAATGTACTCATTGAGACAGCGCATAAACCAACTGATATCGATTAAGCGTTCTCTGAAGCTCTCAATGGTCTCCTGAGCTCGTTTAATCTCAGTCTCTGAGTGACACTCACCATTTTGGTAGCGTTCAACCAGAACGGGCATAGAAAAGAGTTGTGCCCAATGGTTAATCACCGTTTCTTCATGCCATTTCTGTGCTTGTGATTCATTGATTTTTAAGACAAGGTGCAGATGATTGCTCATGGCAGAATAAGCACAGACATCAATGGCGAAGGTTTTTGAGAGCAGTGCTAATCGTTCTACAATCCATTGTTTACGGTGACTATAATCTTTGTTGTTTGACCGGTCTATACCACATAAAAAGGTGCGCCTGACGCAACGGGAAATACAATGGTAATAAGGGGTATCAGAGAGACTGATTTGTTGGCTTCTTGGGGTGGGCATGATTAACTCCGTTTTAATCAAGTAGTATCTGGGAATACTATATTTCATTGTTGTACATTATTCAATGTTATTGTGAGATTTTGATGATTGTAATGAGGTTGAGCTCAATTTATACTGGTGATAAATGATGGGTGGCCATGAATTCTCAACTAAAAACTTGCAACTTATATAAATGTAATACTATAATGGTATTACATTTTAATTGGAGATTGCAAGTTATGCGTGTTACTACTAAAGGGCAAGTCACCATCCCCAGAAACATACGAGAAGTTTTAGGTATTAGTCCGGAAACTGAAATAGATTTTGTTGAAGAAAATGGTCGATTTTATATTGTTAAAACAAATGAACCTACGGCTACAGGTAAGTTTAAAAAACTTAGAGGAATAGCAACAGCAAAAATGTCAACCAATGAAATAATGAGTCTCACTAGGGAGCAATAATGAATGGCATTTTTGTTGACTCATGTGTGTTACTGGATTTATTTACCGATGATCCTAATTGGGCTGAATGGTCAGAGAATATACTAGAAAAATATAGTCAAACCAATACTTTGTATATCAATTCAATTGTTTACACTGAAATATCAATTGGCTTCAACAATATTGAAGAGGTAGAGAATGCTATTTCAGAGCTTGGAATCAAAGTGCTTGAAATTCCTCGTGAAGCATTATTTCTTACAGGGAAAGTATATCTTAAATATAGAAAAAATAAAGGAACTAAAAACTCACCACTACCCGATTTTTTTATTGGGGCACATGTTGCAGTATCAAAGTTTCATTTAATAACAAGAGATTCTAGTAAATATAAAACTTATTTTCCTCAAATCAAACTTATTCATCCTGAACATTAATGTTATCAAAATAAAACAACTAATCAAGTTTTAAAGATGGCTGTCCAATTATTCGCTTCGTATTCTTCATCAACTGATGCCCCAGCATTTTGATAATAAGACTATCAAAGATTAAGCGTAATGTAATAAAAAACAAACGCATGTGAAACAATAATGGACACCCAATTATTGAAGTAGTTATTTAGCTCCAATAGATGGGTGCCCTGTAATTAGCTTGCCCTACCAGGCTAATATAACAAAAATTCATTGCACTCTTGCTCCCATGCCAGTTCGTCCTTTCGCGTAATAATCTCTAAATCCCCCGGCATGGCATGGGGGTCATCCACCCACTCCCGCAGCAGAGATGAACCATTGATAACATCTATAGCCAGGCGATCCAGTTCATATTCATAGGGAAAATCCCTCCACAACAGGTAATCCGGATACTGCTGACGCAGTACCTTGAATGCCAGTGCCTGCAATCGCCAGGGATGAAAAGAGACATGATCGTATGAAGCATCTTCGACATGGATTTGCACCCCAGAACAAAGCTTTCCGGCGTGTTTGTGAAAAGTAGGTTCAAACCAGCACTCGCGCAATCTGCAACCCGTCAACCATTGTGGTGCCAAACTGTACATCGACTTGATAAGGGTGTGAGCATCTAAATCGGGCGCCCCAAAAAGTTCCAGTGGGCGGGTCGTACCGCGGCCTTCGGATAAGGTGGTGCCTTCCAGCATCACCGTTCCCGCGTAGCAGCGAGCCATCCACAGATTTGGTGCATTCGGGCTGGGATTGATCCAGCTTCGTTCACCCATTGGCCAGCCATAGCCGGGAGCAGAATGAGGCTCCCAGCCTTGCATCTTTATAATCTGGCAATCAATATCCAATTTCAGCTTACTAATAAACCAACGTGCAAGTTCACCCATTGTCAACCCATGGCGCATCGGCATAGGACCTGCCCCAACAAAGCTTTCCCAACCCTCACGCAGCATCAGACCTTCCACCGGCCTGCCTGCCGGATTGGGACGGTCCAGTATCCACACCGATTTTTGGTGCAACGCTGCTGCTTCCAATACATAACGCAGAGTAGTGATAAAGGTGTAGATGCGGCAACCGAGATCCTGTAAATCGACTAACAGAACGTCGAAGGTATCCATCATAGCATCCGTTGGGCGGCGTACGTTCCCGTAAAGACTGAACACCGGAATACCAATTAACGGGTCAATGAAATCGGGGGACTCCATCATGTTATCCTGTTTGTCTCCACGCAGACCGTGCTGAGGACCAAATGCAGCGCTTAATTTGATATCAGGAAGCTTATTCAATGCATCCATCGTATGCGTCAAGTCATGCGTAACCGAGGCTGGATGTGCCAGCAACGCCAGGCGTTTGTCTGCCAAAGATGTTCTCAGAGCGGGCTCTTCCAGTAAACGATCAATTCCAAATTTCATAGTTTGTAGTTTGTAGTTTGTAAATTAAGTGAAGTCGGTTTGAATATCAGAACACCTGCTCTTATCACAATAGTCCTGAAAAACCAGGCAAATTTGTTGCGCTAATCCTGAGCAGTCAGTATACAGGCAAAACCGGCACGATGGTGAAAATCAGGATGATCTGAGGGATGAAGTAGCGCCCAATACGAGCAGCTTCCATCTTCTGCCTCGATGACTGCTGTCAGGCCAAGCTGAAGAGGCTTACCTGAAATGTTGGGTGGAATATCAGCTGCAGTGATCATCGCTTCCAGTATCAAATGTCCAGTATTGGTCTGAGAAATGCTGATATAAGGTGCTTGGCTGGACGTCCACTCACTACGCTCCCGATAGTTGCTGAACGCATAAGCCGCCCATTGGCCGGACGGTGAAAAATTAAATTCATGATACCCGGCGTCACCTTCTACAGCAACGAACAACTCAAAACAGATATTTTTCCACAAATCATTCACCTCAGCAGGAACCTGCGGTGCAGGGATGCGTAATTGTGTCAGATCGGCAGTTAAATCATAGCGAAGTTGCAGTCCTCCTTCAGGCGTTGCTTCTACCTCAACTTGCAGGGACTGCACAGCAGTATATATCATCTTGTCATAGCAGGCCAAACTATACTTTAGCACAACTTTTTCCTGTGGTTAAAAAAGGGGACAAATAAAAAAGGGGACAGGCTACTTTAAAATCTCGCATTTTTTATTTATTTTTTTGTGTGAACATATGGCTTATCTAGTAATTTCTTTATGGTTATTTATTCATCCCCAAAGAAAAGTAGCCTGTCCATTATTCTTAAAAGGCATTGCCCTGATCAAGTTTTTTATCATGTCCAGTACCGGAAATTCCGCCATCTAAATCTGTAGACGGACTATTTTGGGGAGCAAATACACCTTCAGAAGCTGGAGATTTCCTATAAAGTTTTTCACCACCATCAGATTTTTCAATAGTTGATTTAAGAACTGGGCCCTCTGATTCAGAGGTGCCTGCACAGCCCTGCAAAAACCATGAAATAATGATAACAGTTATAAAATAATTACTTCTTTTCATTAGTTTCATCTGATATATCCTTTTCAAAATAGTAGATACCAACACCCAGGCATTTTTTTCGATGACCTGTCGCTACTTTAGCTTTTTTTCGTATAGTGGCTTGCATTTTTTCCAGATATTGCTGACTGAGCTGGTTCAGATCATCGTGTAGACCATCGATTGAAGCCTCATCAATATTTTGATAGCTCACCTTACGTTGAAAATAAGCCTGCTCCGGTTCGACCATATTGTGATCAATTGTGGCAATTAGATCAGATACATCGCTGCCCAAAATAGAGGTTTTATGAAGTAAATCATCTTTGGGTACATAGGCATGCTGTTCCAGACGTAATTTTCCACCGGACAGCATGCTGATGGCATTAATACGCATTAATTCGTCGGCAATTGTTTTGGGTGTCAAATCACCACTATAACGTTTAACCAGGCTGGAAAAACTATTATCACCTTCAAAAGGGAGGTCTAAAGGCTGTTGCTGGTGATCCTGAAAATTATTATCACTTAACCAGCCGCTGATCACCCTGGCCACCCGGTTAATATGAATATTATTGAGTCCATCATCCAGGGATTCCTGTTTTAACACCAGCCCCACATCTTTGCGAGAAAGCCCCGTTAATGCCGAAATTCTTGATACTGTTTGTTTGCGGCCGGGTAGAGCAAATTCATTGTGGGCAACATCGATAAAAGCACGTTTAGCAATTTCACTAAAGGCAGTAAAACCAATTCCATGGCGTAAGAGTATGCGTGCCAGGGCATATAAAATGGTGTAACTGGCCTTTACCAGGGCTTTTATCAGGGCATTTGATTTCATGAACTGAGTATAACAAATTAAAAAAGGGATTGAAAATAAAATATAATGGGAATATAATCACAAATATTAATTGGGAATATATTCCCAATTATAAAAATACAGTTAAAAATTATTATTGTTTTACTTATCGATAACCATAAAAATTGGAAATTATTATGAATACACATTCACTCATTATCAGCAGCTCTTGCCTTGTGCTTTTTTTATCAGCTTGTCATAGTGGAATTCAGAATAGATTAAATCCTGATACTATGCCTCAGAATGAATTGTCTGTATCACAGTCCAACAGGTACACCAGTCATGCCCATACAAATAAAATGATCAATGTCAGTAATTCTCTGACACAAAGTATAAGGCACAATATTTACCTCCATCCAGCATCACTGGAACAGCCCAATACAGAAAAATATCAAGACTATGAAGATAATCCTGTTCATCTGGTGAGTGAGCAATCTGTATCAACATTTAGTATTGATGTTGATACTGCTTCCTATAGCAATGTACGACGTATGCTAATGCAGGGGAACTTACCGGCTAAAGATGCAGTGAAAACAGAGGAGCTCATTAATTATTTTGATTATGATTACCCTAGAGCTAAAAATCTGGATACACCGTTTTCTATTACCACAGAAATTGCGCCAACACCCTGGAATAAAAACTCAAAACTACTGCATATCGGTATTAAGGGATATGATATTGATAAAACTGAAATGCCTCCCGCAAACCTTGTTTTTTTAGTCGATGTTTCAGGATCAATGCATTCACCTGATAAACTGGGTCTGGTGAAAAAATCATTAAAATTATTACTTAAACAATTAACTGAAAAAGATAAAATCAGTCTGGTTGTCTATGCCGGTGCAGCCGGAGTCGTATTGCAACCAACACCTGCCAGCCAGCGCCTCAAAATTGAACAGGCGATTGATCAATTAACAGCAGGGGGCTCGACAAATGGCGAAGCTGGTATTCGAACTGCTTATAAATTAGCAAGTGAAGCCTTTATCAAGGATGGCATTAATCGTATTATTATTGCTTCTGATGGTGATATGAATGTTGGTATTAGTGATACCAACAGTTTAAAAGAACTGATTATACAAAAAAGGAAATCCGGTATCGCACTCAGCACATTAGGCTATGGCAGCGGTAATTATAACTATGAGCTAATGGAACAACTTGCTGATGTTGGTAATGGCACAGCAGCCTATATTGATAATTTATTAGAAGCACAAAAAGTTCTGGTAAATGAAATGTCCTCCACCTTATTAACCATTGCTCGGGATGTCAAAATTCAAATTGAATTTAGTCCAAATGTTAAAGAATATCGTTTAATTGGTTATGAAAACCGTATGCTCAAACAGGAAGATTTTAATAATGATAAAGTGGATGCTGGTGATATAGGTGCAGGACATTCAGTAACAGCTCTTTATGAGATAGTACTGACCGGAGAGCCAGGCATGATAGATCCTCTGCGTTATGCACAGGGTAAAAAAACAAGCAGCAATAGTAGCGGAACTGATGATTTAAAAAAAGAACTGGCCTTTCTAAAAATACGTTATAAAAAGCCTGAGCAGACCAGCAGTCAACTGATTTCGAAATCCATCTTAATGAGTGATATTAAGCCGAACAGTCATACCACAGCACGGTTCAGATTTTCAGCCAGTGTGGCAGCCTATGGACAATTATTACGAGGAGGAAAATATTCAGGTCAGTTTAATTATAAGGATATTATTAAACTGGCTCAATCAGCCAAAGATCAGGATGAACATGGCTATCGTGCAAATTATATTGAGCTATTAAAATTAGCTGTAAATTTATCGAACTAAAATGACAGTCTATTTATGCTACACAGGAGGTAAACACAAACTATATCTGTACGTAAAGCAAATGGATTTGCTTGTGGTTTTATTAATTTAATTATTTTTTGTCTATGCTGGAGTTTATGGTGTGATCGTGTCTTTAGTATAAGGAGATTACGGTGATTTTGTTCGGTCTTTTCATCAACAAGCAGTAATTCAACGACATGAGCTTATGTTGACTTACCACTTATCTTTCCGTGTATTATTTTCATAAGAACAAAAAGCTAATTGGTGACTGGCAAGAATGGGGAGTT
>DAOVUK010000449.1 GCA_030632625.1 Gammaproteobacteria bacterium | reverse complement strand
AGTTATTGATGAAAGGGTGACGTCCAATGAGCGTGGCTTCAAGCACAGTAGAAGGGAAGTTGTACTCATATTCCTGCAGCATCATGCCGATATACTGTGCCAGATCTCTTCGTTTGTAGTCATTGATGTTTTTGTTTTTAAGAGTGATCACCCCGCTATGACTATTGCGCAGACCAATTAAGGTCTGTAACAGGGTGGTTTTCCCGACGCCGTTAATGCCCATAATCCCCCAGAATTCGCCGGGATTAAAGCTGACATTCAGTTGTTTGCAGATTGTTTTGCCGGCAATTGAAAGGTTCAGATGACTGGTTTTAAGAGACACCTACTGACTCCTTCTTAATAGATAAAGAAACAGCGGGACACCAATCAGAGCGGTGAGCACACCAACGGGTAATTGTTGTGGTGCCAGCATGGTTCGCGCCAGGGTATCGGCAATAATCAGCAGAGCGCCGCCCATCAGAGCACTTGCCGGTATCAGTAAGCGGTGATCGGTGCCGATGATCAGACGTACCAGATGAGGGATCACCAGTCCGACAAAACCGATACTGCCTGCCAGTGTAATGGCCCCTGCGGTGAGTAATGATGAGAGAAAAAATAGAGTGCCTCTTAAACGTCTGGTATCCACCCCCAGACTGCCGGCCTGTAAATCGCCCCATAACAGGATATTAAGCTGACGACTAATAGACAGGCTGAAGACAAAACCGATGAGCAATATTAAATATGAAGGCAGCAATGGCCGGTCATAACTGAGATCGCCCATCAGCCAGAATAACATGCCATGGATTTTTTCAGGGGGTGAGATGACCAGCACAAAACTGATTAATGCCCCCCAGCCGGAGGCCAGAATAATACCCGTGAGCAAAAGACGGGAAATAGTCCAGCTGCCTTTGCTATGAGCAAAAGAAAATACCAGAAAAATGGACAGCAGTGCGCCGAGAAAAGCACTGCCTGTTAACCACAAAGTGTTGAGGCCTGACAGCATTGCCAGCAGGGCTGCAAGAGCAGAGCCACCGGAAACACCCAGCACATAAGGATCGGCCAGTGGATTTCTTAATAAAACCTGCATCAGAACCCCGGCAATGGATAACAGGGCCCCTGCGGCAAAAGCAGCCAGTGCTCTGGGCAGACGCAGTTCAAAGACCAGACTCTGGTGCAGGGGAGAAGCAGTACCATTTAAAAGTGAAAGGAGTTCCTGAGATGACAGGTTACCCGAACCGGTTAATAGAGCAAAAATAAAACTAATAATAACCAGAAAAACCAGACTGGATAAAAAAATAAAAGGATGGTTTTTTAACTTCATTAAGTTCCAGGTTTTTAGAATTAGGTATCAGGAGCGATGTTACATTTGATAATGGATTGAGGTAAATACAAAGCGATCAGGTTGTTTATAGTCAATTCCACCGCTTTGAGTCAAAACGTAATCTTTGTCAAAAAGATTATCAACTTTTGCTTTGATAGTCCATTGTTTGTTCAGTTGCCAGGCTGCTCTGATATTCATCAGAGCAAAACCCGGCAGTTGCTCCTGTTCACCTGCTTTATTAAAACGTTCGGAGCTGGCAACAACTGAGCCGCCATAGGTGAATGAACCCGTGGTATTATCAAGAGAAATATTCAGGTTTCTTTTGCTTCTTCTTGCCAGCATTAAACCTGTTTTATCATCAACCGGGTTAATAAAAGAAGCATTTCCACTTAATTGCCAGCCAAAAATATCAGTTGTCACAGTAAATTCAAGCCCGTCAATACTCGCTTTATTGACATTTTCCATCATACTGATTGATGGAAATGAATCAACATAAGTGATTAAATTGCTTATCCTGGTATCAAAGTAGTGAGCGGTCCAGAGTGTTTTGCCTGTTGTTAATTCCACACCAAAATCAAAGCTTTCGGATTCTTCCGGCTTTAAATCGGGATTTCCTTTAAAAAAGAAATCAGCAGGCCAGTACATATCATTGAACGTGGGTGCTTTAAATGCTGTGCCATAGGATGTGGTAATACGGACATTTTCATCCAGGTTGAATCCTGTGCCGAAACTCCAGGTGTTGTGAGAACCAAACGCCTCGTTATCGTCATAGCGAAAAGAAATCTGAGTATCAAATACATCGCCGACATATTGATATTGTGAATAGGCAGCCTGATTCCAGCGGCTGTCTTCTGAAAAATCAGCGCTGCTGTCTACTTTATCCTTTTTATAGTCCAGGCCGAGGGTTAATAAATCAAATTCCCGGAGGACAATATCATTTTGCCAGTTGAGCAGATCAGTTTTTGTATTAAAACGTGTTTTTGAACTGTTTTCTTCTAAGGTATTATACTGCTTATCATAACTGCGACTGATTTTTACCCGTGTATTCCAGTCTTTGCTTGCCTGATAATCTATCGTGCCGCTCATTATCTGTTCAGTAAATTCAGTTCTTGTGTCTTTATAGCCATAACCGTCAAATTCATTTTCACCCTGACTACGTAAAAACAGGCCCGATAACTTCAATGATTTATTGAATCTGTGGCTGCCGTTTAAGGCAAGAGAATAATTTTTATAAGCATCATCATCTTGATCCGCTGGATTGGGGGTGGGTGCAGGCCAGCCCGTCTTATACCCATAAAAATCATAGCCGTCGGTATTGAAAATGGCAACACCACCGGAAAAATGAGAGCTGTCATTGCCGTCTGAATAACTGGCCGTTACTTCTTTGGTATTATCAGAACCATAACCTGCGCTGGCAGTAATCTTTTTTTCATCGGATTTTTTGGTAAAAATCTGAATCACCCCGCCAATGGCATCAGAACCGTAAAGACTGGAACGTGGACCACGCACCACTTCGATGCGTTCAATTTGTGAAACGGGAATATACTGGATAGATGTCTGACCGCTTGTTGCGGAACCTATGGGCACGCCATCGATGAGATAAAGTATGTGATCAACATTGGTTCCTCTCATGGATAATCCGGCATTACTGCCCAGGCCGCCGTTACTGGTAAAACTGATGCCTGGCGTAGTCCTCAATATGTCGCTGATAGAAGTTGCCTGAGAACGCTCAATATCTTCTTGGGTGATAATAGTGACTGGTGCTAATGTTTCATCAACAGTATTGGCAGTACGAGTCGCGGTAACAATAATTTGCGGAATATCTACTGTTTGTT
>DAOVUK010000235.1 GCA_030632625.1 Gammaproteobacteria bacterium | reverse complement strand
GCCTCCAGAGTCATGCCGACCATACGGGTTAATCTGCCCTCAACTTTCAGGGCAACCGGGGTTTTCTCTATATTTTCCCGGCCATCTTTCAGGCATTGCGCCCATTCTTTGGCAAAATGTGCGGAAAAACGCAAGGGGTCGGTTATTTCTTCTTCTGTCAATGAACCATCAGTCATCATTTTTTACTTCCTCAGGAGAAGTGGTCAGTATCGGCTCATGGCCTTCTTTTAGTGTATGGCTGTTTGTTAGTGTGCATCCGTTAATTAACACCGCTGTACGAATGAATTCGCACCTACAAAGATAATCATTAATTTATCAATAACATATAAATACGTAAGATGTAGGTTCGAATTTATTCGAACAAAAAAGCCTATTTATGGATGCATACTAGTTAGCTCGTGACCATCTTCTGATTGACTGCTTCCATCATCTGTTCTGTCATTAACTGATCTTTCACTGCCAAGGATACGAGCTGCAATTTCAGCAATACGGGTTTCAATGCTGGCATTAATTTGTGAGGCTTCTGATTTAATCTGACAACCTCCCCGGGTAATATTAGGCTCATCAATAATAGACCAGAAATTATCCTGCTCTGATAAACTTTCATCTGAGCTTGCGGTTAAATATTCCCGTGCAATTTGTGCATCTGACGGATGCAGATAGACTTTTATTTTTTTCGAATTAGCGGGTAATGCTGAGAGTGCTTCTTTGATAACCGCAACGATTTGCCCCGGATCCGCATGGATTTCACGACGGATAATTTGTTTGGCTGTGGCCATTGATAACATGATGAGTTCTTCTTCAACGGCCTGGTTCACCAGTTCTACTGGTTTGGCTAGAAATTTCATTATCTGGGCAAAATGTTTAACCGTTTGCGAGACCTCTTCCTGACCTTTGAGAATACCCTTTTGACGACCTTCCTCCAGGCCCTGCTGAAGACCGGCCTGATAACCTTCATCCCTGCCGAGTTGAAAGCCTTCATCGTATGCCTGTTTTTGTAAATCTTCCAGCTGTCTGGCCGTTAAGATACCCGCTTTTTCCTGCTTGTGCTGCTCTATGGTTTTAACATCCGGAGCCTGCCAGCGTTCATACGCTGTCTGACTTTTGCCTGAAATCACCTTGCTCAGCTTAGGTTTTCCCGAAAGGGAGTCTCGATTACCCGGTGCATCAGACATATTCATCACCGCCTGAACTCAGAGCGATATCACCTGACTCAGCCATACGCCGTGCAACACTAAGAATTTCGCGCTGTGCATCCTCTACTTCACTGAGTTTTACCGGACCACTGGCTTCTAAATCATCACGCAACATTTCAGCGGCACGTTTAGACATATTTTTAAGAATTTTATCTTTAACTTCTTCATCGGCGCCTTTAAGAGCAACAATCAGGATATCAGATGAAACTTCTCTTAACAGAGCCTGAATGCCGCGATCATCCACACCAGAAAGATTGTCAAAGACGAACATACTATCTTCAATTTCCTGGCCCAGATCTTCATCGACGTTTTTAATACTTTCCATAATAGCGGCTTCTGAAGTACCATCGACAAAGTTAAGAATGTCAGCAGCTGTTTTGATCCCCCCGACACTGGAAGAACGAATACTGCTTTCATGACCCGCAAATTGGTTTTCCAGAATTTGATCCAGTTCAAACAAGGCTGCAGGCTGAATCGCATCCAGACTGGCAATACGCATCATAATATCAGCACGCGTATTTTCCGGGAGATTAGACAGCACCAGACCCGCCTGATCGGCTTCAAGATAGGAAAGCACAATGGCAATAATCTGGGGGTGCTCCAGACGAATCACTTCTGCAATGGAACGCGGCTCCATCCATTTTAATGCTTCAAGTCCCTTTGACTGACGCCCCAGCAGGATGCGGTCAATCACACCACCCGCTTTATCTTTACCCAAAGCTTTATTTAAAACATTACGCAGATAATCTTCCGAACCCATGCCCAGAGCAGTCTGCCCGCCCACAATGGTATTAAAGTTCTGTAAGACATCCTTTGCCCTGCCTTTATCGACATTAGCCATAGTTGCCATGGCTTCACCAAGGCTTTGAACTTCTTTGGGGCCCAGATGCTTGAGAATACCAGAGGCTTCTTCTTCACCGACAGACATGAGAAAAACAGCGGCCTGCTGGATGCCGCCCAGATCTTCTGATTCTTGTTTTTTGTCGTCATCAGCCATGTGTTAATCTCTTACTTTCTCTGTAGTCGTCACTAAAGGCTTCAAGCTGCCAGCCAGTTCTTAACTACCTGGGCTGCAATCTTAGGATCTTCTACCACTAGTTTGCGCGCCATATCTAATTGTATTTCATAATCATCGGGCAGCTGAGGTAAAGCATCCGCCTCTTCAGCATTTATACCGCCAGTTTTGCCTGCAGCTAATGCTGTCTGGCCTGAACCGGCTTCGCCTTCTATACCAACAATTTCTTTATGGGGTTTGGATAAACTTTTAAAAGCAGGTTTAATCACACCAAATATTATATAAAGAACAAGCAGTGCTGCCAAGCTCTGTTTTACAAGCGGTGCAAACCATGCCTGTTCCCAGACAGGCACGTCCGGCAGTGTCTCTATGTACGCAGGGGAAACAAAACCGGCATTGATAATATTAACTGTATCACCTCTTTGAGCGTTAAATCCAACCGCTTCTTTGACCAGTGCTGTAATACGCTTTAACTCATCTTCGGTTCTTGCTGTTGTTGTTATTATACCATCTTCAGCAGTGCCTTTTTTATCATCAATCACCACTGCAATGGATAGTCGTTTAACACTGCCGCTAGCCAGTTGAGTATGACTGATGGTTTTATCCAGTTCAAAATTTTGTGTCGTGCTTTCTTTATTTTTAAAGGCACCACTGACACCGTCTTCATTACCCTCTGTGGCAAAGTTTGTGGTGGTTTCAGGCGCAATCGATCCGCCTGGAGGCTGGTTGGATAAAGCACCCGGCACACCCCCGGTACCAGAGGCAGACATCCGCTCAATTAATTGCTGCTTGCTTCGAGTAGCAGCAGCATCAGGATTAAAAACCTCTGAGGTTTTTTCAATTCGGGTAAAATCAATAGCGGCATTAATCTGAGCTTTAAAACCATTAGAGCCTAGAAAGGGTGTTAAAATAGCATTCACCCGGTCAATGTAATTGTGCTCAACTCTATTGGTATATTCCAGTTGTTCAGAGTTTAAAACCCGTTCCCCATCTCTGGAATCAGTTAACAAACGTCCCATTTGATCAACCACTGTCACTTCTTCGACCTGAAGGTTTGGCACACTTGATGCCACCATATAAGCAATCGCAGAAATTTGATCATCGGTCATACGATGACCTGAATAAAGATTAGCAATAACCGACGCACTGGCCTTTTTACGATTCCTGACAAACACAGACTCTTTAGGTATGGCTAAATGCACTCTTGCTGATTTAACACTCCTAAGTGCTGAGATAGAACGGGACAGCTCTTGTTCCAGAGCATGTTGATAGCGTGCAGCCTGAATAAATTGACTGGTACCAAAAGCTTGATCTTCATTTAGTATATCAAAACCCTGTGGTCTGATATTGGGCAGGCCCTGAGCAGCCAGCTGCATACGTGCCTTCTCAATATCATTTGCGGGAACCATAATATTGCCGGCACTGATTTTATATTTTATCTGACTTTGCTTTAAGGCATCAGCAACCTGAGAAAGCTCTGTATCAGGCAACTCTGCATACAGAGTCGTATAGTCCGGTGACTGTGACCAGAAAACAATGGCCACACCTAAGGCAACACTCGCCGCCAGGCCCACCATTAAACCCAGTTGTCTCAAGAGTGGGTATTCACTGATATTTTGTAACACCATCATTGAATTTTTATTTGTTACTTCTTCAGCCATTAGAACTCACTCCACCTATTCACTTACAAACTTATTAACTTACAAACTATTTTAAACCCGGATATTTTTGACTTCTTCATAAGCCTTTAATAATTTATTTCGAATCTCAACCATTGTGCCAAAAGCCACACTGGATTTTTCAGAAGCGATCATAACCTCTGCCAGGTTGACGCCCTCTTTTCCAGAAATGAAATCATTTTTTAAACCACCTGAAACACTCTGAATAGTACTAACTTGCTGCACAGCCGACTTAAGTAAGCTGCTGAAATCAACTTCCTGAGTCGTGCTGTCTTTAACACCCGGTAAGCCTTCATTATTTATTTGCAATGGCGTGGTTTTATTATTTGCCATATCCGCCATGGAACGCATTTGCAGCATCATGCTGGAGGTGCTTATATCGTTAATCATTGAGTTATCCCCTATCTCTTGCTCCCCCTTCTTTGGAAGGAGGTGAATCCGTCAAAAAACAGACTTTCTAGTTTATTTATACGTTCTTATTATTAGTTAAGCAGTTTTCGCGCCAAAACCACCAGGAACCATAATTCCCCCGTCACGCATTTTTGCCAGTTTATATCTCAGAGTCCTTTGGCTGATACCTAATTTCTCCGCAGCCAGCTTCCGATTACCCATAGTGGTATGGAGGATCTCTAAAATCTTGTCAAATTCCCGGCCACGTAATTCATCATTAAGGTTTGAGCTGGCGTTAACGGGTTCTGCTGTATCAGCTATCGGAGAAGTCATTGAATTATCTGCACTGATGACCTGAGCTGACTCAATTCCCTCCATATTATTCATTTCCGGAATACTTTCTGAAATAAGATCCATCGGCATATCTTCCGGGGTAATAATATTGTCCAGATGCAGGATAAAAGCACGTTGTATGACATTATCCATTTCCCGAATATTTCCGGGCCAGCTATGATTTATCAGTTTCAACTCAGCTTGTTTCGATAATTGTGGTATTTCACAACCATTTTGCTTGGCAATTTTATTAATAATATGTTTTGACAAAGGAATAATATCTTCCTTTCTATCCTTTAAATCAGGAATGGTAATAGGAAAAACATTCAATCGATAAAATAAATCTTCACGGAATTTATGGGTTTTAACCTGTTGCTGCATATTACGGTTCGATGTAGCCAGAACTCTCACATCCAGAGGGATGAGTTCCTGCCCGCCAAGACGTTCAACTTCTTTTTCCTGCAGCACGCGTAGTAATTTTGCCTGCAGCCCCAAATCCATTTCAGAGATTTCATCTAATAATAATGTGCCGCCCTGAGCCTGCTCAAATTTTCCGGCAGATGCCTTATATGCTCCGGTAAAAGCCCCTTTTTCATAACCAAACAGTGTTGCTTCCAACATATTTTCCGGGATAGCAGCACAATTGATAGCCACAAAGGGTTTATTGACACGACTTGAATTCTTATGAATATAACGTGCCAGAACTTCTTTACCCGTACCGCTTGAACCACCAATCATCACAGTTGCATCACTGGCCGCCACCCGTTTTGAAAGTTGTGCAATCTTCTGCATACTGGCTGATTCGGCAATCATCTGATGATCTTCAATACTCTTGCCGGCATAACGACTGACCACTGAAACCAGCACTTCTGCTTCAAAGGGTTTAACCAGATAATCAACGGCCCCGTCTTTCATGGCTTCAATGGCTTTGCTAATAGTGCCATAAGCGGTCATTAACAAAACAGGTAAATCATAATGACGTTTTATTTGTTTAAGTAATTGATGACCATCCATTTTCGGCATCTGCACATCACTGATCACAATATCTATTTCACAGGCTTCATCCTGTGCCAGATGTTCCAGGGCCGAGCGGCCATTATCTGCTTCAAGTACGTTATAGCCTCCCATCTCCAGGGTGTCTACCAGTGCTTCACGCAGCGCTTCATCATCTTCAACAACCAGAATCAAAGGTGCTTGCGGGTTATTTTTTTT
>DAOVUK010000049.1 GCA_030632625.1 Gammaproteobacteria bacterium | reverse complement strand
TTAAGTAGGTTGGTGGTGAGCCATAAGCGAACCCCAACATGTATTTACCCGTATTTGTTGGGGTTCGCTAAGGCTCACCACCAACCTACCAAAATGTAAACTGATAAATGAAAGATGCCTCATTTTGCATAATAAAATCCGTTATTAGTTGTCACTATCGGCTGCATCAAACTGTATCGACTGATTATTTATCCACTGCTGAACCATGTGTTTATATTTTGCCTGACTGCTATGATGTACCTTCCTGCCATGAAGACAGGTAGTGTTGCTGTTCGTCACTCAGTTGATCAATTTTGAGACCCATAGCACTGAGTTTGTGTTGGGCAATTTGTTGATCAACTTCTGCCGGCACATTATGAACGCTGTTTGTCAGCTGACCGTGATTCTGGTGCAGATAGATGGCACACATTACCTGATTTGCAAAACTCATATCCATCACAGCAGAAGGATGTCCTTCTGCTGCTGCCAGATTAACCAGTCGACCATTAGCAAGTAAGCAAATCGTGCGGCCATCCTTTAAGGTGTACTCTTCCACGTATTGACGGGGTTGTGATTTTTTAATACAAAGTGATTCCAAAGTCGGGATGTTAATTTCGACATTGAAGTGACCGGCATTTGCTAAAATACAGCCATCCTTCATCACTTCCAGATGAGCTTTATCAACGATATGCTTGTCGCCAGTCACAGTAACAATAAAATCGGATTGTCTGGCTGCTTCAAGCAGCGGCATAACACGATAACCATCCATGGTTGCTTCCAGAGCACGAATAGGGTCAACTTCACAGATAATAACATGGGCGCCATGGCCTTCAGCGCGCATGGCAACACCACGGCCGCACCAGCCATAGCCCACAATAGTAAAGGTTTTGCCTGCCAGGAGTATGTTAGTTGCACGGATAATGCCATCCAGTACACTCTGGCCTGTACCGTAGCGGTTATCAAATAAATGTTTGGTCATGGCATCGTTAACCGCCATAACAGGAAATTTGAGGGCATTGTCATCGGCCATAGCACGTAAACGAATAACACCAGTAGTTGTTTCTTCAGTACCGCCAAGCATATTATCAAGCAGCTCAATTCGGGTTTTATGCATTTCACTGACCAGATCGGCTCCGTCATCCATAGTCATTACCGGTTGATGATCCAGGGCAGCCTGAATATGTTGATAATAGATTTCGGTTGATTCACCACGAATTGCAAATACAGGTATATGATATTTTTCGACTAAGGCGGCGGCAACATCATCCTGAGTGCTTAATGGATTGCTGGCACACAATACCAGATCAGCACCTGCGGCTTTAAGTGTTCGGGCAAGGTTGGCGGTTTCTGTGGTGATATGCAGGCAGGCACTTATGCGCACTCCCTGCAGAGGGCGATCATCAGTAAACTGCTGCATTAGATTAGAGATAACGGGCATTTCTTTGAGAGCCCAGTTTATTCGTGATTCACCTTGTCTGGCGAGTGATACATCTTTGATATCTGACATCTCACATCCATTTTTTTAGTATAAAAATTCAGTATAGTCTTTAAAAAATTCTATTACTAATTAACACTACACAAGGAATACTTATGATAGCTAATGTGGATAAAAATATTTGAGTTTATAAAGGTCGGTAGTTGTATGTTTTTAAATGGGGAAGAGTTAAACAGACAAAAAGTAAAAATAGAATAACCCTGCAGCCAGTGTGATCTCCGACGAAGACATTTGTCTCCCGACTCGGCCTTTAGCTGCAGGGCGTGTACTTCTTCAGATTGGGAGCGAACCAAACTTGGCGGAACCCGGCTTACGCTACCTGTTAGACCCGTTATTTCAATAAACTTTTTTGAGCCGGACAGTTTATTGCGGAAACCTCAGGAAAGAAGCATGTTTTTAAGTTAACATAAATGTACTGTAAAATATATTAGGGGAATTACTATTTAAATTTGAAATTCTTAGTGTTTGAGATGTCTTTTTTAGGGGATAACCATTATTTTTTAAATGTAAAATATGAGGTTTTTCAGTTAAATTGTAAATTCACAATATCCAGAACAGGCAGCAGTTTTTTGTTTTTGTCGATACAAACCAGTTCAAGACGTGATTTTACCGCGGCTTTTTTTGAGTTTGGGCGCCAGGCCTGCTGATGCCAGATAATACGGTAATCACCATCCATTTCAATAGTGGAGCGGATATCCAGTTTTTCACCAAATTCTGCACCTTCAAAAAAGCCGAGTTCTGTGGTATAAACCGCAAATCCAATTCCCCTGTTGTGCCATAAATCAATGAGTACATCAATGCCGATAACATCCTCTCTTGCTCGCTCAAAATATTTCAAATAATTTGCATGATATACAACACCTGAGTGATCGGTATCTTCATAATAAACTTGTACAGGAAAGTGGTATTGTTTCATTAAAATCTGTCCTTTTTTATGTATTCTGTGTCAGACTTCAAAAAAGCCATGAAATTGTACATTATACCGGGTAATGTCTACAAATAATGCTATATTCAGATGATATTAAATGTATATGATTAATAGGAATAATAATGGTTTTTGATGATTATCTGAAAATAATAGTGGAAAAAGACGGTTCTGATATTTTTATGAGCACAGGAGCACCTATCAGTGCCAAAATACATGGTCATCTGGTCCCTTTATCAGATGAATCGCTTGTTGCTGATGAAACGAAAGAAGTGGGTGAACTTCATAACGGATAATAAGCTTTCGGGCTTATATGACAGATGATATATCGTATCAGGTTTTGCTTATCACATAATACCTTTGTGAACTAGGGATTAAGTTGACAGGTTGGTTTTTCAGGCGAATAATATTATCTGCTAAAAATTATTTTGACTATTTAATTAAACGTAATTGGAGAACGGTAAATGAACAAATTAAAATGGATTAAGGTTTTGTCGGCCAGCGTAATTTTATCTCTGACTGCTTGTAGTGAAGAGCCGGAATGGATGAGTATCTACAATGATTGTCAGGATAAAATGAATGAAAGTATTGCTCAAATAAAACAATCTCCAGACGCACCTGAGGGCATGGAGGACATGATGCAGTCTATGGGGCTGGCTGCCTGTGAAATGATTAAGAATACCTGTGAAAATGCTCCTGAGGGGGCAATGTGCCAGGCTATTATTAAGAGTAATAATGAAGAATAATATGTGGTTAAGTGAGAAATTCACTAAATTTAAGGTCATTAAATGGAAAAAATCACAATAATCGGTGCTGGAAATGTCGGAGCTCATGCTGCGGTTTCTGCTGCTACACTTGAACTTGGAAATATCGTCCTGCTTGATCAAAATGCCGATCTTGCCAAAGGTAAAGCACTGGATATTACCCAGTCAATGGCACTGATTCAAAGTGATGTGATCGTATCAGGTACCGGCGATTATAAAGAGACTGCTGATTCGGCAATTGTCATTATCACTGCCGGCGTCTCACGTAAGCCTGGTATGTCTCGTGATGATCTACTGCATATTAATGCCGATATTATGGAATCAATCGTTAAGCAGGTTGTGGAATATTCACCCGACTGTATTCTGATTGTTGTGACAAACCCAATCAATACCATGGTTCAGCTTGCCTATGAGGTGAGTGGTTTTGCTAAAGATCGAGTGATTGGTATGGCCGGGATTCTTGATGGCGGGCGTTTTAAGTATTTCATTGCACAGGAATTAAATGTCGGTGCCAGTGAAGTGGTTACCATGGTTTTAGGTGATCATGGTGAGCTTATGGTGCCGCTTGAAGATCATTGTCAGGTCAATGGACAACCAATTGCAGAACTTTTGTCCAGAGATCGCATTGAAGCAATTGTTAATCGGGTTCAACATGCAGGTTCTGAAATTGTTAATCTGTTAAAAACCGGCTCATCTTACTTTGCTCCGGGTTTGGCCGTGATTCAAATGGCCAAGTCTATTATAAGGGATGAACACAAAACGATGCCCTGTGCGGTTTATCTTGAGGGTGAATATGGGGTTGATGGTGCTTTTGTCGGAGTGCCTGTCGCTCTTGGACGTAAGGGTGTTGAAAAGGTGGTTGAAATACATCTCAGTGATAAAGAATCTGATGCTTTTAAGCTGTCAGTTAAACACATCAAAGAAAGGACTGAAACTCTGAACAAAAAAAGACAGCTTGCTACTGATTGAAAATAAGAAATAATTACTGGCAAAATACTCATTTTTTTAATTATTTTATAGGGGTGATGAAAGTCAGATTAAAAATAAATTATTTTTATTATAAATCAAAGAGATATAATGTTAATTAAATATAATTCTACTATTTCGTAGTGTTAAACTTGGTTGTTTTGTAGTTCTAATCAATTAACTTCTTAGATATCAATGATATAAAAGCTTTATTTGTCATTTATTTGGTTTTTTTAAACTGATTTCAGGCTAACTTTTAATGACTTTTAGCGGTTTTTTAGATATATTGTAGGCTTCTTAAATAAGCCTATTTCTTAATGAACCTTACTTAATGAACTTACTTAATGAACTTACTTAATGAACTTTCTTAATGAACTTTCTTAATGAACTACGAAAAAAAAAATCAGACAGAAAATGAAGTCACTTTAACAATTAATGCCGAGCAAATTACTGCGCCAAAGACATTATCAGTTATTCAGGCGCTTTGGCATGCAGGTTATCCACGTGTTAAAGGTGTCGGTTGTCTTGATGGTGTCTGTGGCTCCTGCAGTGTTATGGTACGTCGTGCCGATTCAACTGAATTAACAATGGAGCTGGGCTGTCAGTTACTCGTTGAAGAAGGTATGGATGTATTCTTTTCCGTTTTTGATACTCCTTCTCAACATTCCTATGATTTGTCTGAAATCAATACTTCCTGGGACGTACAAACTGAATTTCACCGCATTTTCCCTGAAGCTGAAAAATGCCGCCACTGTGGTGGTTGCGATAAAGTATGCCCCAAAGGTATTAGTATTGAATCGGGTGTTGATTTAGCCGTAAAAGGGCGCTTTCGGGAGTCAGGCGAACTATTTGTTGAATGTGTTATGTGTAATTTGTGTATGACCGGCTGCCCGGAATTTATTGATCCCAATCATGTGGGTTTATTTTCCAGACGTGTGACGGGTTATTTTCACACTCGCCCATCCAACTTAATCAATCAACTTGAAGCAATTCGTACCGGTGAGCTTGATGTGGACACCAGTGATGATGAACAGGTAACAGTCATGAACGGAGAAAAGTCATGAACGGAGAAAAGCCATGAACGGAGAATTGTCATGACTTTGAATGCGCCTATTTCATATCAGCAGGCACTGGATAATTACCTTAAAAAATCAGATTTTCCTGCACCTCAGGCAATACCGGATGAAGAATTATTGTTAAAACAATTTCATCCTGATCATCGTGAGGGAACCATCACAACTCTGCAGGTTGGTCCCAATAAGGGTGATGCCTGTCATAAGCAGCTGGCCGATATTCTGCAGGCAGACTCACGTATTGATGCGGCTGATTTAGCCGGTGCACGCATTGAAGAAACTGACATATTAGTCATTGGCGGCGGCGGTGCAGGCTGTGCGGCTGCATTGATGGCTGCTGAGTCAGGTGCAAGGGTTATTTTAGCGACTAAGTTACGTCTGGGTGACAGCAATACTGTTATGGCCGAAGGCGGCATTCAGGCTTCCGTTGAAAAAAGTGATTCACCTCAGGCCCATTATAATGACACTTTAAAAGCAGGTCATAACAAAGGTAAAAAAGAACTAATTAAAAAATTAGTGATGGATGGTCCGGAAACTATCCGTTGGCTTATTCAACAGGGTATGCAGTTTGATTTAAATGAGTTTGGCGATTTATTGACACGTAAAGCGGGTGGTACAACAGCCAACAGGGTGGTTTATTTTCGGGATTATACCGGCCTGGAAATGATGCGTATTTTACGTGAATCAGTTAAAAACAGTAGTATTGATGTACGGGATTACTGTCCCAGTGTTGAGCTGCTGAGTAATGAATCAGGGCATTGTGCCGGTGCAATTATTTCTTCACTGAATGACTGTCGATATGTGCAAATTAAGGCTCGCTCCGTTATTGTTGCAACCGGCGGTATTGGCCGTATGCATTTAAACCAGTTTCCAACGTCTAACCATTTTGGCGCAACGGGAGACGGCTTAGTGTTAGCCTATCGTCTGGGTGCTAAGCTCAGAGATCTGGATTCATTCCAATATCATCCAACAGGAGTGGCCTTTCCGCAGCATTTATCGGGTACCTTAATTACTGAAGGGGTTCGTTCTGCAGGTGCTTATATGATCAATGCTTTGGGTGAGCGTTTTGTTGACGAACTTAAACCCAGAGATATTGTTGCTGCGGCAATCATTAAAGAGTGTAATGAGGGCAGAGGTGTTACTCTTGATGATAATTCACAAGGCGGACAAGGTGTCTGGCTGGATACCCCCGGACTTGAAGCAAGAAATCCCGGCCTTTTGAAACAACGTTTTCCTAAGCTGATAAAGCTGGGTTTAAAGAGTAAAATTGATATCACCAAAGTACCCATGTTAATTTACCCTACACTGCATTACCAGAATGGCGGTGTCATTATTGATGAAAATGGCCTGTCTTCCATTCCCGGTTTATATTGTGTCGGTGAAATCAGTGGCGGCATTCATGGTCGAAACCGGTTAATGGGCAATGCTTTGTTAGAAATTATCAGCTTTGGCCGAAGAGCGGGTCTCCAGGCAGTTAAAGCGCGTCAACTGAGAGGTCATAAACAGATTTCTATTGACCATATCAGCAATCTGCGCCGTGAACTTATGCAAAACGGCATGTCAATGGAAAAAAAATCACCCTTATTGTTTCCTGATTATGCTAAATATGATACTGAAGAGAAGCTTGATATAAAAAGCAGGTTCAGTAAATGTGAGGTTTGTAATTTATGAATTCGCAACTGATTAACTCTAAAGTTATGAATAATGTTTTACTGCACCCCAAATCACAGGCTAAAGAACTCACTGACTGGTTACACGGGAATGGTGGGGCGGGTCTTGAAAAAGCTTTGTCTGCTACGCATGATATTATTCCGGTGATTCAGGAAGCTGGTTTGCGGGGCCTGGGCGGCAGTGGTTTTCCTTCTTATAAAAAATGGCAGTTTGTTGCTGAACAATCGGGCAATCCTGATAAGTATCTTATTTGTAATGGTAATGAAGATGAGCCTGGAACCTTTAAAGATGTTTTTTTGTTATCCAATTCACCCAATCAGGTCATTGAAGGGGCTTTAATTACTGCTTTAGCAACTAATATAAATAATATTGTTTTTTATATTAATCCTGAACAAAAAACTTCTCTGGAAAGTATTCGCAGTGCAGTGGAACAATGGC
This sequence comes from Gammaproteobacteria bacterium, assembly GCA_030632625.1. Taxonomy (GTDB): domain Bacteria; phylum Pseudomonadota; class Gammaproteobacteria; order GRL18; family GRL18; genus GRL18. The sequence goes on along the minus strand of DAOVUK010000049.1, from coordinate 3,809 downwards.
AGGCCAGTGAGTTTTTTACTCGAGTTGAAGATAAATTAGCTCAACCTTTGAATATTCGAGTCATGGCAAGTTCCGGGCATTATATTGGCGGAGAAGAAACAGCTGCAATTGAGTCAGTTGAAGGAAATTTTCCTTTTCCCAGGGGTAAACCGCCTTATCCTGCCGTTTCAGGCGTTCATGGCTGCCCGACGTTGATAAATAATGTGGAAACATTAGCCAATGTGCCTCATATTTTGAAAAATGGTGCGAAGTGGTATCAGGATTTAGGTTGTGGCGAGTCATATGGGACCAAGATTTACTGTCTCAGTGGTGATGTGCTCAATCCCGGCCTCTATGAGCTGCCAATGGGTACTCCCTTATCAGAACTTATCTACACTTACGGCAATGGTATGCTTTTGGAAAAAAAGCTAAAAGCCGTTTTCACTGGCGGTGTTTCAAGTACTATTTTGACACCCCAGGACATTGATGTGCCTTTAGATTTTGATTCAGTCCAGCAGCGGGGATCCAGTCTGGGTACTGGTGCAATGATTGTTGTCTCTGAAGGGACTGGAATCGTTAAGCGTGTGACAGAATACGTTAATTTTTATGCTCATTCATCCTGCGGCCAATGTCCCCCATGTAAAACCGGTACTTTTTATATTTCACAATTACTCAATAAAATTGATACCGGTCAGGCAAAAGGGGCTGATCTCGATTCGTTGATAAACTTGTGCAAAATATTACCCGGCAGCGGTCGTTGTCATCTGCTGGATGGTGCCATTAAAATTGTTGACAGCTCACTGCATCATTTTGAACATGAATACAAAAGCTCACTTAGCATCTGAATAAGTGTTCCTAAATGGTGAACACTAAGTCTATGAATACATCCTGTATTCATAGACGGTTTCTGTATCAGAAATGCTCACTATATTGGAACAGCTATTTAGGAATGAACCTGCCCACCCGTCAAGAGCAAGCTATTGAAATGATTTAATACGCTTTATGATTGATGTAGAGCAAGTAAGAAAAAATTTAATTATTGAATAATGGTCAATTGACTGTACTAATATTCAGAAAATTTATGAACCAGGAATCTGATAAGATGAATGATCAAGTAACAACATCCGGACAAATACCCAGGCAACTTCCTGTACAGGAACCTCAGCAAATTAATGAACACATTGTTGAGATTGTCAGTGATTCGGGTGAAGGCGCACAGAAATGCGGACAAACATTCGGCACCATTGGCGGTAAAATGGGCAATGGTGTCTGGACGGTAGAAATCATTCCAGCAGAAATTCAACCCCCTGCACGTACTCCGGCAGGGGGTAGTGGTAACCGTATTCGTGTTGGTTCAAAAATTATGACTAATATGGGTAATGAAGCTGATTTAGTCGTTGGTTTTAATGAACAGGTACTTTATGCCCGTATTGCCAATGGTGCCTACAAAGAAGGTACGATTGTTCTATTAGAAAATAAATGGGCCAATGATCCCCAGGAAAAAATTCGTGAAGAGTATGCTTTTGCGGTTGCTGAATTCAAGAAAAATGGCTTAATTGTTCATGAATTAGCCATAGAAGAGGAATGCCTCAAGATCGTTAAAAATGCCCGCAAGGGCAAAAACATGTTCGTTCTCGGCATGTTATGCCGCATCTATAATCGTGATGCTCAATTAGGACTTAATGAGATCCATAATACCTTTAAACATAAAGGCGATAAGATCGTTAAGCCAAATCAGGATTTATTTAATTCAGGTTATGAGTTTGCTAAAAATAATATTGAGTATTTCTATGAAATTCCTCCCTATGAAGGTTCTGAAAAACATCTGAAAGATATTATCGTCACTAATGGTAATACTGCTGTGGGTCTTGGTGTCATGGCTTCGGGCATGGAAATGATCTCCATGTATCCGATTACACCGGCCACATCAGCCTCTCACTATGTCGCTGATGTGTTTCATGATGTCGGTGGTTTTGTGCATCAGGCAGAAGATGAAATTGCCGCTATTGGTTTTGCCATTGGTGCCTCTTATGCAGGAAAGACTGCCTGTACAATTACCTCCGGTCCGGGTATGGCGTTAAAAACAGAAATGATTGGCCTGGCCGTTATGGCAGAAGTGCCTCTGGTTATTGTTGATGTTCAGCGTGGCGGACCTTCAACAGGTCTGCCAACAAAAGTGGAACAGTCAGACTTATTAGCAGCACTTTATGGTGAACCCGGTGATGCACCAAAAATTGTGATTGCCGCCGCGACCATTCCTGAATGTTTTGAGTTTGTTATTATGGCGCGTAAACTGTCCGAAGAATTCAGAACACCGGTCATTATGTTAACCGATGCAAATTTAGCAACAGGCGTACAGCCATGGCTTCGTCCTGAAATTAAAGAAGAGTGGTTTTCAGCACCCGTTGATCAATCGCCATGGGACAAAAAAATACCCGCTTATGACTGGGATGAAAATACCGGCTTGTCACAAAGACCCATTCCCGGGCAAGCAGATGGTATGTATGTTCTCACCGGACTTTCACATACAGAACGCAGCAAAGTGTCTTATAACTCAGAAACTAACCAGCTGACATCACAACATCGCAGTCGTAAAATAGCGGCATTACAAAGCACCTTGAAACCGCCTGTTATTCACGGCGTGGATGCGCAACAAGATGAGGGTGACTTATTAGTTGTTGCCTGGGGGTCAACGATTGGTGCCATTGAAGAAGCGGTTGATATTTTAAAACAGCAAGGTCATAAAATAGCCTCGCTTCATTTGCGCTTTTTATCACCCTTAGAACCCGGCCTGAAAGACATCTTCAATCGTTATAAGAAAGTGATGACCATTGAAATTAACTATAGTGATCAACCTGGTGAGCCAATGATAACTGAAGAAAACAGACGTTATGCACAATTGGCTAATGTTTTGCGCGCCCAGTTTGTGGTCGATATTGACTGCTGGTCAGTTGTCTATGGTCATCCATTACAGCCTGGCTTGCTGATTGAAGAACTAAGTAAGCGTCTTGACGCGATGCATGCATAACGGTCAAGCTTTTAAGAGTAAGAGCAGGGTTAAGGAAAAATATTATGTTTGGTATTAAAGCAGATTGGTCTTTAGAAGTTTTCGAACGTTACTTTACACTGGATGATTACGGTGCCGGCGGTGATGTTCGCTGGTGTTCCGGTTGTGGTGATTTTGCCATATTAAATACCGTGCATCGTGTCTTGCGTGATGCTCAGGTGGCACCTGAGATGAGTGTCGCCGTATCAGGCATTGGTTGTTCCAGTCGTATGCCTCATTATATGGGCACTTATGGTTTTCACGGTCTGCATGGCCGTGCTTTACCCGTTGCTAATGGCATAAAATCCCGCCGTCCTGATTTAGATGTCTGGGTGGCCACTGGAGATGGTGATTGTTTTTCTATTGGTGCAGGCCCATGGCTGCATTCTCTGCATCTTAATATGGATATGGTTATTTTAGTATTTGATAATGGTATTTATGGCTTAACAAAGAAACAGACATCACCAACAACAAAACAGGGAACTAAGACTAATACTCACCCCCATGGTGCAATATTACCGCCATTGAATCCTCTGACTATTACTCTGGGTATTACCAATATTTCTTTTGTTGCACAGGTTGTAGACTGGAATCCACCCTTGTTATATGAAACCATTAAAGCAGCGCACCAGCACAGAGGGACGAGTTTTGTGCGTGTTCTGCAGCGTTGTCCGGTTTTCTCTGAAGAGTTCACTAAACCCTTACAGGATAATCCTGATAAGTTTACGCTTCTTGAGCATCAAGACGGCATTACTATTGATGATAATATCAAGCGTCTTTTTCA
>DAOVUK010000040.1 GCA_030632625.1 Gammaproteobacteria bacterium | reverse complement strand
GTGCCGGTATGTCACCCTCCATTGATGTTACCCTGGCACTGATTGGCCGCGACCGCTGCCTGAGCAGAATAAGCAAAGCTATTGCCTATATCGAAGCAAGAGTTGCAGCACAATGATATAGCGTTCAGTGCTCAGCGTTCAGAAAGAGCATAAAGAAAAGAGTATTCACTCTAAACTGACTATTTTTGTGATCTTGCTTTTGACTTTTCTGAACGCTGAACGCTGAACGCTTAATGCCCTGTCATTAATTCGACTTTAATATACTCAAGATCTTCCGGTCGGGCATGCATGATCAGAATATCATTTTCTTTTAATAGCAGATCCGGTGTTGGCTGTTTGCCGCGAATGCCGCCGCGTCGTAATGCTGTAAACACAATATTGCGTCCATCCAGATTAATATCGCCTATTTTCATACCAATTGCCCGTGATCCGGGATGTAAAACCATCGTATTCATATGCTCATTGATTTTACTGGATTCTTCATGCGAGGCTTCTTCTCCGGGGTAGTAACCACGTAAAAATTTGTATCGATCCTTACGGGCTCTGGCGATGTCTCTGGTAATTTCATTGAGAGGGATATCAAGATGTATCATAAGATGTGATGCCATGATAATGGAAGATTCCAGGGTTTCTGGTATTACGTCAGTGGCGCCTTCAGAATACAGTTCATCCAGTTTGCTTTCATCAATGCTGCGAACCAGAATTGGAATATCATTTCTCATAGAACGTACCCGCTGAATGATTTTTTTTGCTGCCGAGCTGTTTTTAATGGTAATGACTATAACCCGGGCTTTTTCAATGCCTGATGCCTGTAAAATTCTTCGATGCGTCGGATCGCCATAAAAAACCGTTTCACCAGCATCCTGAGCTTCCTGAACTCGTATAGTATCCAGATCTAATGCGATGTAATGCTGGTTTTTTTCTTCAATAAAACGGGATATATTTTGTCCAATATGACCGTAACCGCAAATAATGGCATGATTTGCAAGAGCTGTACTATTCTTTTCAATTTGCTGGGCAATATTCCGGCGGTTGGTGCGGTAACTTTTTTTAAAGATGATTTTAGTCCAGAGACCATTGTTGGTAATAATCCAGGGGGTGAACATCATACTCAGAATGATGGCAGACAGGACAATTTGAATGGTATCTTGTTCGATAACATTATAAGTCAATGCTAATGTTAGTAGCGCAAAGCCAAATTCACCACCCTGATTTAATACCAGCCCTGTGCGAAAAGACACACCCGGTGTTGCACCGAATAAATAACACAATACAGTAACAATGAATGTTTTTGCAATAATTAATAGCAGAGTGACCAGGAGTACCCAGTGTAACTGCGGCAGCAGGGTACTTAAATCCAGCAGCATGCCGACAGTAATAAAAAAAAGACCCAGTAAAATATTTTGAAAAGGGCGTATATCCACTTCAATCTGATGACGATACTCTGTTTCACTGAGCATCATACCCGCGATAAACGACCCCAGGGCGAGGGAGAGGCCCGCTGCATGGGTTGCCCATGCAGCGGATAAGGCGATTAATAATACCGATAGAGTGAACAGTTCAGCTGAACGGATATTGGCGATGCTTCTTAATAAAGGGCGTAGAATCCAGTGTCCTATTGCCAGCATTAATAATAAAATAATGCCGCTTTTTATAAATGTGTTGATTTCAGGTAACAGAAGTAGTGGTTCATCGCTGCTTAATGATGGGATTAAGACCAGCAGCGGAATGACGGCTAAATCCTGAAAGATCAGGATACTGATAGCAAGATGACCATGGCGCGAATTGAGCTCCAGCTGTTCAGACAATTGCCTGGTGACGATGGCCGTTGATGATAAAGCAATAATACCGCCGATAATAATGGCTTCTTTCAGGCTTTGGCTAAAATACCAGTCGATGGCACCGGCAATAATTGATGTAATAAACATTTGCGTGCCGCCAAGCCCGAATACTTCCTTTTTTAAAGCAATGAGCCTGGGCAGGGAGAATTCGAGTCCCACCGTAAACATGAGAAAAACAACGCCGAATTCAGCGATAAAACGAACGTCTTCAGTATCAGCAATCCAAGCCAGAGCGTGAGGGCTGACAATAATGCCGACCAGGAGATAGGCCAGAATAGGGGCAATATTGAATCGTTTCAGACAGGCAATGGCAAGCACAGCCAGTGTCAGAAGAATGATGATTTCCTCAAAAATAATGCTGTTCATTCAGACAGTATAGTTGAGGCCGGGCCGTTCGGATAGGTGGATTGAATAATACGCAATACGCAAAAGGGCGAACACAGGGTTAGCCCCTACGGAATCAGGATTGGTAAGAGTAGAGCCAGGTATTTGCCCTAGTCAATCTTGCATAAGCCCTTTAACACCATATCGGTATAACTGACGATGCCAATGATTTTTCCATGTTTGACAACCGGTGCGCGGGACAAACCTAATTGTTCAAACAGGCGAGCACAATAGCGAATATCCATATCCTGACGAATGGTAACGGCGGGTTTAGTCATCACTTCATAGACATTGGTTCGCTCTATTGACTTATCAACGGCCAGTACTTTTTGGGCAATATCAGCAATCACAACAATGCCCCATTCATCGTAATCATGACGTTTATTCACTATCAGGGTTTTGGTTTCAATGTGTTGCATTTCATGCAGTGCTTCCTTGACAGTTTTCATACCGTCAACAAAATCCACATGATGCTTCATGACATCTTTTACCTGGATTCGTACAGGGTTCATATTATTTCCTCGATTGTTTCACTTAATTCCTGGATCTGGTGAGAGACACCAACAGCATCTTCCACATCAATTTGAAAGGCAATTCCAGTGCCCGGTGAGTTATCAAATTTACCCACATCACTGATGTTTTCCAGAACATTGCGACTCAGATGTTCTTCAACCAGTAATAATAAAACATCCCGCTGAGTATCCAGAGTCAGTCCAAAAAAAGTTTTTGTTTTTTTGATTCCCTCACCTCGGGCATTGTTGATGACTGTTGCACCCATTGCACCTGCTATGCGGCTGGCATCCAGAACTGCATCAGTTACATCATCATTTACAAAAGCAATAATTAATTTAAATCGCATTGCTGCTCTCTCTTTTAGTTTGTATATTCACAAAATAGTCTGCTAAATCAGATGGTATATCGAATAATTGTGTTGTTACGCTTCATTTTGCTGAGCTGTTTCATTTTTTCTTTTTCTGTACCACTCAGATAACTGGGCATAGGCAAGTACCGAAATAATAGGAAACAGGCTGGCAAAAGCAATCAGGCCAAAACCATCTAATAACTCACTGCGGCCAGGTACTTTTCCTGCTAAACCAATTCCAAGTGCTGCTACAATCGGGACAGTAACTGTTGAAGTTGTCACACCACCAGAATCATAAGCCAGAGGAATAATTAACTTGGGGGAAAAAAAAGTCTGAATAACCACAATAATATAACCACTGATAATAAACCAATGTAATGGCAGGCCCGTCACTATTCGCCATGAACCCAGAGCAATGCCAAAGGCAACGCCTATGGCTACAGCGATACGCAGGCCCCAGATTCCTATTGAACCCGCGGAAACCTCATTGGCTTTAATTGCCACTGCCAGAAGAGAAGGTTCAGCAATGGTGGTACTAAAGCCAATGGTGAAAGCAAACACATAGACCCAGAAATACTGACTCCAGTGGAATTCAATTGCTTGTGCACCCTGCGCCACAGTTTCTGCCACAGGCGTAAATATGGACTGACGGATAAATTCAGGATCAGTCAATTGTGCCGCCATTAATTTACCTATAGGGAATAAAGCATCTTCCAGGCCCTGAAGGAATAAAGCTAAACCAAAAATAACATAGAAAAAACCAGTCAAAACCCGCTTCAGATTGGGGATTTTTTTTCGAATAACGAAAAATTGAAAGCCAAAAATAATGCCGGCAATGGGCAGCACATCGGTGATGGTGTGTAAAAATGTCCAGAAGAACTTAACGATTTCACCCATCAGTAGAGCATCCCATAGGCCATGACAAAAACTATAGGCGTCAAAGAAGCCAGGGCTATCAGCCCAAAGCCATCCAGCATGGGGTTGCGTCCCTTAATACTGGATGCCAGACCAATGCCCAGGGCAGTCATTAAGGGCACAGTAATCGTAGACGTGGTGACACCGCCTGAATCGTAGGCAATACCTATAATTTCTTTGGGGGCAATCATGGTCATACCAACCACCAGTGCATAACCGCCCATAAAGATCCACTGAATAGGCCAGCCCTTTAGGATCCTGAACACACCAATGACAGCAGCGATCCCAACTGATAAAGCAACAGTGAATTTAAGTCCCTGAGCATATTGTTTGATTGCCGCATCGGTGGTTTCAATGACACCGCCCTGTGCGGCAATACGGGCGGCTTTTTTGGATACCGCAATGAGTGCAGGTTCAGCAACGGTGGTACCAAAGCCCAGGCAAAAGGCAAAAAGCAGCAGCCAGAAGACACTGCCCTTACGTGCGAAGGCAAAGGCCATGGTCTCACCAATAGGAAAAAGTCCCATTTCAAGACCGTAAACAAAAAAGGTGAGTCCCACGACGACAAGAATAGAGCCTATAACCATTTCATCCATATTGGGAATGGGTTGTTTCAGGATAAATATCTGAAAAAAAGCGATAACAAGAGCAATAGGTGCCAGATCTCTTGCACTGGAAGCAATTGTTTTAAGAAAATGTAATATAGGACTCTTCATAAGTGAGGGGTCAAACTCTGATAATTCCAATAATGATAATAGGCTGGCGTAACCACAAAACCTCAACTATATTTAGTTTCGAATAAATCTTTAAAACAATAATCTATTTTTAAAGATAATAGTAGATCAATCAAGCTAAATTGCAAAATAAAGTTAAAGATTTAATTTTAACTACCGATATTGCTAATAATGAAAAACATCTTTTCACGGATTTATCTGGATTAAATAGATTAAAAACAATAAATCGATTGAGTGCCAGGAAATATCAGGAATTTATTATGAACGAATCCGCAGAAAAAAACCAAGGTTTAATTATATTTGATGATATTCTGGATATCACCCGGCAGCCAGCATTTGATCATAGAAAGAAGTTCTTCCCGTTATATCTGTCGTTTAAATGATGGTCCACTGGTTAACCGCCATAAACCATCAGTTGATGTTATGTTTCGCTCTGTGAGCCAGAATGTCGGTGCTAATGCGATTGCTGCTATATTAACGGGTATGGGGGATGATGGTGCCCGTGGTATGAAAGAAATGCATGAAATGGGATACACTGAGTAGTTATCTGGTTTTTATTTTTAGCATGGTCTATTGTAAGCATAGTCATTTTTGGAGAATATAATGTCAGTAATAAGTAGCGTAAATGGTAATATAGTGAATATTAGTGTTTCCGGTCGCTTTGATTTTACTTGTCATAAAGATTTTCGTGAGGCGTATCGCAATGCACCTTCTGGAAGCAGCAATGAATTTGTTGTTGATATGACCGCAGCAGAATATATTGATAGTTCAGCACTTGGAATGCTGCTTTTATTACGTGAACATGCAGGTAGTGAGCAGTCTTCAGTGAGCATCAAAGGATGTGGTAATGAAGTTAAAGATATTCTGGCATTGTCAAATTTTGATAAATTATTTAAAATTTCCTGATGGTTTTATAGGAAAACTTATCTGTTTTTAGAAAATATAAATTCTAAAAACAAACCATTATTTAATCTATAGTGTTTCAATTTAACTTATAAGCGCAACATTAATGAAAATTTTAATTGTTGATGATGCTGTGACTAATCGTCTGGTTTTGTCAGCCTATCTAAAAAAAGATGGTTATACCGTTGTGGTAGCGGAAAATGGACTTGAAGCCATCGATGTTTTCCAGGCTGAAGACCCGGATCTTATTTTGATGGATATCATGATGCCGGTGATGGACGGCTATGAAGCAACTAAAAAAATCAAGTCGATGACGCTTGATAAATTCACCCCGATTATATTTCTAACCGCCATGACTGATGAAAAATCGTTGAGTCAATGCGTTGAAGTCGGAGGTGACGATTTTTTAACCAAGCCCTATAACCGAACCATTCTCAAGGCAAAAATTGATGCTCTGGAGAGAGTCAGTCAATTGTATAATACTGTTTACCAGCAAAAGCGTGAATTGATAGCCCACCGTGAACAAGAAGCAAAAGAACATGAAGTTGCCCGCAAGGTTTTTGACAGCATCTTAAATCCAGGATGTCTGTCTGCGGATAATATTCAATTACACCTGTCTCCAATGTCATTATTTAATGGTGATGTTGTTCTTGCCGCAGTAAAGCCAACCGGCGGCCTGCATATTCTTTTTGGTGATTTCACCGGACATGGTCTTGCTGCTTCATTAGGTGCATTACCAGTCTCTGATGTGTTTTATAGTATGACCGCTAAGGGGTATTCGATCAGTGATGTGGTGCGGGAAATCAACCGCAAACTAAAGCGGCAATTACCTACAGGTATGTTTCTTGCTGCTTGTCTGGTTGAAATTGATACCAATAATATGATTCTCAAATATTGGAATGGTGCTATTCCAGGTGCTTTTTTACATAAGATGCATTCTGTTATTGAGCTGAAGTCAAAGAATCTTCCTCTGGGAATTTTAGCAGACTCCAGTTTTAGTGATAAAGTTGATATTACTGAAATTCATGATAAAGACAAAATTGTTTTAACCACTGACGGCATTCTTGAAGCTGAAAATAGTAGTGGTAAGATGTTTGGTTTAGATCGTTTTAAAAAGTGTTTAACTGAAGAAGGGGGTTTTGACTTATTTCAGCACATTCTTGATACTTTAGATGCTTATACTCAAGAGCAGAAACAAACTGATGATGTGACATTGGGAGTGATCAACTGTGATATTAATTATATTAATCAAATAGCTTCACAAAAAGGTGCATACAAAAAATTTGTGCCAAGCCATTGGAAATTTGATTTACATTTCTTTTATGATTCCATTAAATCTCTTGATCCGGTGCCATTAATTAACCAGATTATGGGTGAGATTCAAGGGCACCAGATTCAGCAGGACAAATTGAGTATTGTGTTGACTGAATTATTTTGTAATTCACTTGATCATGGCTTATTGGGACTTGATTCTAATATCAAATCAACGCCTGAAGGTTTTATGCAATTTTATACCGAGAGAGAGTCCCGTCTGAATGAGCTTGAAAGCGGCTCAATTTGTATTTCGGTAAGTAATGTACCCAATGAAACCGGCGGTGAATTAACCATTGTGTTTGAAGACAGCGGTAAAGGTTTTGATGTGAATAAAATACTGCAGTCAGATAATCTTTCAATTGCAGAAGATGGTGCAATCAAATTTTCCGGCAGAGGTCTGTCATTGATTAAGAACTATTGTCATTCGGTTACTTATAATGATAGCGGTAATCGAGTTGAATGTGTGTATTCCTGGTCGAATATTGATACCTGAAGAGTAATCTCTGTCACTATAAATTGCGCAAACCTCTCTCTTTATATTTAAAAACACAACAAACAAGCATTCATCCATCCTTCAAAGATAAACTTACGGGACAACTAAATTTATGGGACAGCTAAATTTACGGGACAGCTATGTTAATAGATTTAAGTACGCTTAATGAATTAAAAGAAATGATGCAAGATGATTTTGATCAGTTGATCTCAATTTTTATTTCTGATGGACAAACTCAAATTGAAAACCTCAGGCTTGCTGTTGATGCTTCAGATATAAAAAATACCCAACGAATTGCACATGCTCTAAAGGGAAGTAGTGCAAACCTTGGTATTCATGTCCTTTCAGAAAGTTGTCGAGCTTTGGAATATGAAGCAGCAGAGAATTCTTTTCAAGAAGCGAAAGAACTTTTAGAACAAATTATTAACTACTTTGAAGCAGTAAAAAAAACGTTAGAAGAAAATTATTAACCGGTTAAATACAAATTTGTAAAGCTGTATTTCATATAAAGAGAGAAATAACTCGCTTTTTTTTTATGTATATTTGTAACTCTATGATTTGCGGTATATAATTAAAACAATTCCATAATCGTTGAGGTATTTATCATGGCTGTCAAGAAAAAAGCTGTTAAGAAAACTGTTGTAAAAAAATCTGTTGTTAAAAAAAGAACTGTGAAGAAAACTGTTGCCAGGAAAAAAACTGCAACTAAAAAAGTTATAAAAAAATCACCCGTAAAAGCCGCTGTTGATCTGATTCAAACAAAGGAACATACAGCTGCAGTCTCAATTATGGAAAGAGCTTCAAATGCACTAGATAAAGTGAAAAATGCCGTAAGCTCTGCTGCTGATAAAGCGAAAGCTGCAGCTGATAAAGCGAAACAAACAAAACGTCTTGCACAAAAAAATCTTGCAGTAAAAGCAAGAGAAAGAGTTGCTGGGTTAAAAATAAAAGAAAAAGAAGCCGCAGAAAAATTAAAATCTCATCTGGAAGTTGTTAAAGTCCATGAACAGCAAGCCGTTGAAATGGCTAAAATGGCAGCCCTGAAAGTTAAAGCAATGGCTGCTTATGCAGCCAAATGGGAACGTGACTATCTGAATAAACTGGCTCTGAGACAAAAAGATCAGGCTAAGAGAAAACTTGCAGCTGTCAGAGCCAGAAAAAAAACCGCAATTGCTAAAAAGAAAGCAGCTAAAGCAAAATAAAAATAAGAGTTGTAATTTATAAGTCTTAAGTTTTAAGTTGTAAGTCTTAAGTTAAAAGCTGAGAAAAAGAAAAGAGCATGTATTGCCATTAATATACAATCAACAGCTCCTGAATTTTCTTTTACAACTTACAACTTACAACTTACAACTTATTAACTTATTAACTTCTTTTATTAATCCAGAGCTAAAGTAAATTTGATCGCACTAAGATAATCAGTCTCTTGCTGAAGATCAACCAGAGTTAAGGGGTGTTGTTCAAAAAAATCATCTGGAAATTGTAGTGTAATTGTTTGATTTTTTGCTATGGCTGTTATTTCAGGAAGCGCATTTTCACTGCGATCTCTATGCAGTAGAATGCTTAAGCGTAACAATATGGCCAGATAAATGACGGATTGACTACATTCGCTGGATAATGTTTTAAAATCCTGTTTTGGAAATTTTCTTCGCTGAGCGCGAATTAATAATGCCAGACGATGTTGTTCCTGTCGTGAAAAACCGGGTAAATCTGAGTTTTCTATGATGTAGGCGCCATGCTTATGATATTGGTTATGAGCAATGGATAAACCCAGTTCATGTAATGCCGCAACCCATTCAAGCGTTTGTTCACTGGAAAATTGCTGTATAGACCATTGCTCCTGAACCTGTTGATACAAATTCAATAAGGTCTTTTCAACTTCCTGTGCCTGTCTGGTATCAACATGATATTGTTTTAATAGATGGTTAATGGTTCTTTGTCTGACATCTTCATGACTCAGGCGACCCTGAAGATCATAAATAACACCTTCTCTTAAAGCGCTGTCAGAGACATTCATTGACTCAATTTCAAGCACTTTAAATGCGGCATATAAAACCGCCACACCACCAGAAAAAACAGCCTGGCGTTCAATATTGAGACCATCAAGCTCCAGTTTTTCAATTTGTTTCTGACTGATCATTTCTTTTATCAGCCACTTTAAACCCTTTATTGTAATGCCCGGGAAAGGAATGCTGGTTTCTTTACTGTCATGATAAGCTCGCAGCACTTTACCGATGGCTTTAATTGTACCGGATGCGCCTGTTGCAAATTTCCAGCCAACATTTCTATAGGTGTTCTTTATATTTTGTAATTCCAGGCGGGCATAAAGTTCGGCAATTTTAAAATTACTTTCACTGAGCTGGCCATCCGAAAATGCCTTTAAGGTCATACTGACACAGCCCATGTGCAAACTTTCAGTATAACTCGGACTAAATCCCTGACCAATAATAAATTCTGTACTACCGCCGCCAATGTCAATGACCAGACGATTCTCTGTATTATCGGATTGACTATGCGCCACACCAAGATAAATGAGGCGGGCTTCTTCTCGTCCGGCAACCACTTCTATTGAATGATTAAGAAGTTGTTCTGCCTGCTCAATAAATTGAGCACCATTTTTTGCTTTTCGCAGAGTATTGGTACCAACAATACGAATATTTTCTTCAGGTATGTTATTTAATCTTTGTCCAAAACGGGCAAGACAGTCAAAGCCTTTTTGCTGAGCTTCCTCAGATAGTTCGCCTTTATCATTCAGACCGGATGCCAGTCTGACCATTTCTTTCATTCGATCAATAATCAGCAGCTGATCGTTTTTTAATTCTGCAACGATCAGATGAAAGCTGTTAGATCCCAGGTCAATTGCTGCAAAAACTTTTTTTTGTGGTTCAGGATTATTATTTGCCATTAAATTTTTATTGCTCTATGTGAATGTTGATCTAAAAAGGGGCTTATGCTTTGAAAAAATTATTGCTAATCGACGATATTCACTTTAATTCGGTAATTCATATCCAGTTCAGAATGACGCCGGGTTGAATAAAGAGTACCACTGCTTTGGTTATTTATTTGGTTCATTGCACCGCCCAGATAAATCCACTCACCCAGGCGGCCGGAGACGACGGTATCAACTGAACGCGTATTGATCCGATCAGGATATTTACGACTCATAGAACGATTTCTGGGTCGGACTTTTAAAGTGACCAGCTCACCATTTAGTACCGGATAAACTTCAAAGCCGGATGTGACATCAAGCATTTCAACTGTGTATTGACGAGGGCGGGAATATCTTCTCTTTGAGTCTCCCCTGTTATAAGGATAATCAGAGCTATAGTAGGGGACTTGCTGCCCCGTTTGAATAAAAGCCCAGCTGCCTTCCAGTGCCCTGATTTTGTAGCTGTCAGGATTATTGCGTGTACTGCTTCGACGAGTGTGTGTGGTTTTAATGACAGAACCATTTTTACCATATCGGACAGAGACATTTGGATTAGAAGAGCCAGGTGAACGACTGCTGATGACTGCATCATCGCCGATTTTGATTCGCCCTTCAATACTGTCTTGCTGATAATTGTCAAAGCCATCAAGAGAGCTGGATACTTCAATCATTAGATTGCGTAAGGGGTTATCCAGCTGTTTGAGTAAGTTTTCAATTTCATTAAGAATATGTTCGGGGGCTTTGATAATCAGTGAATTGTTGGTCGCGGTAAACTTCGCCTGATCAGCATATAGAGGTGCAATGGTTGGAATTAATGCCTTGGCAGGCTGTTGGGTTTGAAAGACTCTGATGCTGGATTCAGCATACAGGCTGACGGGCAATAGAAAACAAAAGAAAGTTAAAACAAACAGTATAATATGGTGCTCTAATTTGAGTTTTAACATTTTCATACTCACAACATTTATCCATCAGAACAGAATGGCTGTTTTAATTTTATACTTAAGGGCGGTAGGAAATTTATGGGTGTAGTTTCTTTGTTACGACGCTGACAGTTCTACAATATTAGGCGAATAAATTCGCCCCTACACTACGGAATTCGGTCATGTAGGGGCGAATTTATTCGCCTAAAGTTGTTGTTTTCGAATATCGTAGCAAAAGAACTACACCCAAAATTTATTATTTCCAGGGCCCTAAGACAATAAGATATTGGTATTTTAGCATAGATTCAAGGTACTAAATAAGTGTTTCTGATGCACCGTGTATACCATTCCGGCACAGTTGTTTAGAGACTTAAGCGCCGTAATGAACTATCAATAATGCCGCGTGCCCATAACTCATCAAACTGCTCACTTAATTGACGAGTTTTTAATGGTTCATAAAAATTACCATAAGCTTTAAATCGGTCAGGATTATTTTGCACAATATAAGCCCGGTCATCAAAAATAATAAAGTTTTCTAAAATATCCTTATGTTCTTTTGCAGTCACCTTAAGTTTTATATGACTGCTGATGCGACGAGCCAGACTTAACAGACGATGACCTTTTTGAATCATGGGTTTTGCATTTTGCACGATAATATGAATATGAGTTCTATGACTGGCTATGGCCAGTGTTTTGACTGCTTCATAAAGTTCATCGGTATCAAAAAGACTATGATCAAGCTCATGACTAAAAATAAGAATTCGGTGTCTTGCCTGTTGGCTCATAGTTAAGATCAACTGCCTGAGATCTTCTCTGATATCAAGCTCAATAAGCTGATCGGTTTCGCCAAGAGTTTGAGATGTGAGATCAATCATTATTAATCCTGTTTGTATGGAAGAGGGACGCTATAGTAAAAGTGTCATTTGTTTGTGGGCAATGCCGGCATCTAAAAATTCATCACTGGAAATTTTAAATCCGGCTTTTTGATAGAACTGAATAACATAAACCTGGGCATTTAAAACAATCTTTTCAACACTCTGCTGTCTGCACTCATTAATGCATACCAATAATATTTCAGAGCCGACTCCCTTGCCTCGCCATTCTGATAATACCGCCATTCGACCAATATGTGCCTGCTTATTAATAATAATTCTTGCTGTACCACTTGCAAGTTTTTTACTATTAACTTTTTTAGCATCAGCTTTTTTATCATTGAAATGCACCTCAGCCAGCACATGAACAGCCTTTTCATCCAGATCATCCC
>DAOVUK010000261.1 GCA_030632625.1 Gammaproteobacteria bacterium | reverse complement strand
TTATGAAGACAGTGATTTATAAGAGCAGTAAAAAACAGGATAGTTATCTTTATATTGAACAGGAAGATGATTTTTCCCGGCTGCCTGAAATTCTCATTTCAGCATTGGGTAAGCTGGATTTGGTAATGACACTGGATTTAAGTTCACAGAAAAAACTGGCTCGTGCTGATATCAAGCAGGTTATTTCTGCTTTGCAGCAGGATGGTTTTTATCTGCAAATGCCGGATGAATCTGAAAGATTGGCTTTAGCTGGAATAAAACCAGTTTCAAATCCAATACCAAAACTTTAGTTGGCCTTATTTTTTTTGGAATTCATTTTGTTACTCTTTTTGAAGTAATTGAATTGATACAGCCAAAATGGTATCGCAATGATTTCTCCCAGTATGGCAGGAATGCTGATACGGTTGTTATATAAGATCAGATCAGGGTGTAATGGCCAAAATAGCCAGAAGAGCAGAGCAAGTAGAAAAGCAGTAATATAAGTGAGTGCTAAACAAGAGAGAGCATCACTGATGGTTTTATTCTCAGGGCTAAGAAAACGAGCCATAAGCAGCCATTGCCCGACAGTGATAATTACCTGGATCGGAGCATTGACTGAAAAAGCAAGTACTATAATTTCAAAAAGAGCCATTAGCGTAAATAAGAGCCATCAGCGGATTGATTTTTCCAGATTAAACAGCTTTGCCCATTAAAAATTCCAATAATGCTTTTTGAGCGTGCAGACGATTTCCAGCTTCATCCCAGACGACGCTTTGTTTGCCGTCAATAACTGATGCACTGACTTCTTCACCACGATGTGCCGGCAGACAATGCATGAATAAAGCATCATTATTTGCCTGAGCCATCAGCTTATCATCAACATAATAGCCGTCAAAGGCCACTTCTCTGCGGGCTTGTTCGTCTTCCTGACCCATTGATGTCCAGACATCGGTGACCACCAGATCAGAACCTGTGGCAGCAGCCATGGGGTCACGAATAATTTCGACTTGATCACCTGCAGCAGCAAAGATGCTCTGGTCGGGATCATAGCCTTCAGGGCAGGCAATATTTAATTTAAAACCCCATTGACGAGCGGCATTAATATAAGAATGACACATGTTATTGCCGTCACCAACCCAGGTGACGGTTTTTCCTGCAATGCTGCCCCGGTGTTCCTGATAACACTGCATGTCGGCAAGCAGCTGACAAGGGTGGTACATATCCGTTAGAGCATTGATCACTGGCACAGAAGAATACTCTGTAAATTTTTCCAGTTTTTCATGCTCAAAGGTACGGATCATAATAATATCAACCATTTGGGACAATACCCGGGCACTGTCTTCAATGGGTTCACCACGACCTAGTTGAGTATCTCTGGGTGAAAGAAATAATGCACCGCCACCAAACTGCACCATACCGGTTTCAAATGAAACCCGGGTTCGGGTGGATGATTTTTCAAAAATCATGCCCAGCATACGGTTTTTTAGTGGTTCGTAAATATCACCCGATTTTTGCATTTTCTTCAGGACGATAGCTCGATCCGTCATCTTTTTCAGTTCATCACTGGAAAAATCCATTAAAGTTAAAAAGTGGCGTAATTTATTTTCAGTTGTCATTTTGTGTTCTCTTACGAGTGTCTGGCATTTATATTTTGTTAAAGATCAGCAATCAGTTCGCTGACAATCGCTATGATTTCATCTGCCTGAGTATCTGATGTGATTAATGCCGGTAATAAACGTATTACATTATCGGCGGTGACATTAATGAGTAGTTTTTTATCCAACGCTTTTTTGACCAATTCAGTACAGGTTTGGGCCAGCTCAATGCCAATCATAAGACCCTTGCCTCTGATGTCTTTAACAAAACCCTGTTTGATTAAGTCCGCAAGTGATTGTTTAAAACCCTGCTGAAAATAATCGCCCAGTTCTGCTGCACGCTGCTCAAGATTTTGTTCCTGCATGGTGTTTATCGTGGCAAGTGCTGCTGCACAGGCGAGAGGATTGCCGCCAAATGTGGAACCATGAGTTCCCGGCACCAGAATTTCAGTAGCAGGCCCTTTGGCAATACAGGCACCGATGGGGAAACCATTGCCCAGCCCCTTAGCCAGAGTCATGACATCCGGCACAATGTCACTATGTTGACCGGCAAACCATTTTCCTGTCCGGCAGACACCGGTCTGTATTTCGTCCAGTATCATCAAAAAGCCTTTTTCATCACAAAAGGCGCGTATTTCTTTTAGATAACTGTTTGCCGGAGTGATGAGTCCGCCTTCCCCCTGAATGGGTTCAACCATAACGGCAACGATATTGTCGTTATGGTCTGCAACCTGTTTAATTGCACCCATATCGTTAAAGTCAACATGAATAAAGCCCGGAACCAGAGGTTCAAATCCTGCCTGTACTTTAGGGTTACCTGTCGCTGACAGTGTTGAAAGTGTTCTGCCATGGAAGCTTTTGTTTGCCACAATGATAGTCGGCAGGTCAATATTTTTGACCGTATGACCAAAGCGACGGGCAATTTTAATGGCAGCTTCGTTAGCTTCAGCACCTGAGTTGCTGAAAAATACCCGATCCATAGCAGATAATTCACAAAGCTTGTCCGCCAGTTCTTCCTGATTTGGAATGCCGTATAAGTTGGAAGTGTGCATCAAGGTGCTGGCTTGTTCGCTAATGGCTTGTGCCACTGCCGGATGACTATGGCCCAGACCGCAAACTGCGATGCCTGTGAGTGCATCGAGATAGCGCTGACCCTGCTCATCATAAAGATAACAACCTTCACCTTTGACAAAACTGACCGGTAACCGGCCATAGGTATTCATAATATGATCAGACACTATAACATTCCTTAACGACGGCTCTGAACAAGAGCGCATAACATTTTTAAAAATCTGTGAGGCAAAACCTGTTTATGTCAATTTCTCTTTATGAGAAAAAGTCTTTATGACAGAATAAGGCCCAAAATAAAAAAAGCAGCCGGTAAGACTGCTTTTTTTATGTAGACTGACCATTATAATAATTTTATTGTATGATATCAATACCGAATAAAATGACTGACGAATGTCGTGGATACTGGAATGCTGACAATAGAACAAAGAAATAAAGCCTATCTCAACTGGATACAGGAATGCAATCAATTCAACCCGGAGGATTACCTGCCTTTTTTTATTGATACATCGATAGTCGGTTATATTCATAAAGATAAACTGGATGTTTTTAAACCGTTTGGGCAGGTTTTTTTGTTATCAGAGTTTCAGGGGTGTGAGGCAATGACGTTTCAATCTGATGTGCATGATTTTGCCGGCCGCAGTCAGGCTGTTGATGAGGTGGCAAAAAACTGGTACCATTCCGGGGTGATTACTTCCTGGGTGGGTGAGCAATATAATGTCAGTACGGGCTTTAATCATCAATCATTCTTTACCATTGAACGGGCAGCATCGTCATTGCTGGGTATTCAGAAATACGGTATTCATTTGAATGCCTGGGTAGAAAAACACGGAGAAATGTATCTCTGGGTGGCCAAACGTGCCAAAGATAAAGCGACCTTTCCGGGAAAACTGGATCATCTTGTTGCCGGTGGTCATGGTGCAGGCTATCGCATAGAGGAAACCATGATTAAGGAATGTGCTGAAGAAGCCAATATCCCCAGGGAAATAGCGCAAATGTCCAAACCAGTTTCTCTGGTGTCTTATGCCATGGATTTTAATCACAAATTACAGCAGGATAATTTATTTGTCTATGATTTGCATCTGCAAGCTGATTTTGTCCCGGAAAATACCGATGGTGAAGCGGAAGAGTTTTATCTCTGGCCCATTGAGAAAGTATTAAACTGTGTGGCAACAACCCGGGATTATAAAACTAATTGTAATCTGGTTATCATAGATTTTGCAGTTCGCCACGGTTTTTTACAGCCGGATGAACCTTTTTATACTGATATCTGTTCAGGTTTACAGGGCATCAGCCATCAGTATGAGAAATAAGCCTTTAGCGACACAAATCACCTTTAGCGAAAATTTTAATAAAACAGAAATCAATTAATGAAAAAAATAATATTTTTAATTTTTATCCTGGTATTTGGCACTTTTATGTTCACTCGTGATAATGCCATCGGCCATTTAAATCCTGGTGTAGGCAAATCAATTATTGACCTGCATGTTCATGTCGCCGGTCTGGGCTATGGTGACAGCGGTAGTTTTATTAATGAACAAATGCGTGACAATATCCGTTTTCCTTTTTATTTGTGGTCAATGGATGTCACTGAGGAAGAGCTCATTCAGCAGGGCGATCAAATTCTTTTTAAAAAACTCAGTGACAAGATTGCCCGCTCTGAAACAGTGAAAAAAGCAGTCATTCTGGCGATGGATGGTTTTATTGACAGCAATGGTGTTTTGAATAAACAGGAAACACAAATTTATGTCCCGAATGACTTTGTCGCACAAGAAGCGGCCAGGTATGAGAATCTGCTGTTTGGTGCCAGTATTAATCCCAACCGGAAAGATGCTTTACAGCGGCTGCAGGAGGCAAAAAATAAGGGCGCGGTTCTGGTTAAATGGATACCCTCTATAATGAACATTGATCCGGCCAGTCCCGAACATATTCCTTTTTATCAATTGATGGCGAAATTAAAAATCCCCCTTTTGAGTCATACCGGTATGGAAAAATCATTTGCTAATGCCCGTGATGAACTGGCGGATCCAAAACGATTACAATTACCTTTAGAACAGGGAGTGACAGTGATTGCAGCACATATTGCCACCACCGGGAAAAGTGAAGGAGAGGATAATTTTACACGAATATTACCCATGGTGCGGCAATATCCTAAGCTTTATGTTGATATTTCCAGTCTGACGCAGGTAAATAAGCTGAATTATTTAAATAAGGCGCTACAGGAAGAAGGCATCAGTAAAAAAATGCTTTATGGTAGTGACTGGCCGCTGCAATTTTTTCCTCTTATCTCACCCTGGTATCATATCAATCACATCAGTATTAAAGATGCCTTTCATATTGGCGGCATCAAAAACCAATGGGACCGGGATGTGGCTTTAAAAACCGCGTTTGGAGTACCGGGTGAAGTGTTTTTGAGAACAGGTGTGTTGTTGGAGCAAAACTGATTTTCCTAGGAGCTTGTCCGAGAATAGAAGTCGTAGCGAGGGAAAGCTGTTTTGTACCCAAAAAGAGGGGCATAGCAAAGTCAGATTTTTCTATCATTTGAAGCCAATAGTTGTTCTATTCTCTTAATAAAAAGAATGAAAATGATAGGAAAATATGGCCAAAATCAGCTTTTCCGCAGTAGGCTTTCTATTCTCGGACAAGCTCCTAGGTTAAAGGGCCTACCAATAACGAACCCGTCCGGTATCCAGATGAATAAAATCAGAGCGACGATAATAACCGACACCACCAATCTTCATTGCAATAGCTGTATCGCGCAATTGTTTGGTATTAACGCCA
>DAOVUK010000355.1 GCA_030632625.1 Gammaproteobacteria bacterium | reverse complement strand
TTACCAGAAGTGCAGCTTCAAGCGTCTGAAATAAAAATTAACCAATCACCTTTAAGGCTTTATGAAAAGGATGATCTAATCATTGCAGACTGGTCTGAACTGGTAACAATGCTGATGGATAATAAACAATCTGTAGAACAAAGAGCACTCTCGTTTCATTTAAAAATTGCAGAAACACTCATTGCTCAGGCAAAAAAAATAAGAAAAATAAAAGGCGACTTTCGTGTCGGCTTAAGCGGCGGCGTGTTTCAAAATAAATTTCTCAGCGAAACCATTTTAAAGCGTCTGGAAGAAGAAAACTTTGATGCATTCTTACCGGAAAAAGTACCCTATAACGATGCCGGCCTGGCCTTTGGACAAATTATTGAAGCAAACGCTTCTCTTAAGGAAAGAATGAATGATGAAAAATAATTCCCCCGGGGAAAAATACATCTCCCTGGCTCATGGTAATGGCGGGCGTTATATGCGTGAATTAATTGAAAATCTATTTGCCCGTTATCTTGCCAATCCACTGCTCAATACTCAGAATGATGCGGTGACTATAACTCTGGAACAGACTGAAATTGCCTTTACCACTGATGGCTTTACTGTTAATCCGCTGGAATTCCCAGGCGGAACCATTGGTTCACTGGCGATTCACGGCACAGTGAATGATCTGGCAGTAGCCGGTGCCATACCAAAATACCTGAGCCTGAATGCGTTTATTGAAGAAGGCATGTCATTTGCACAATTAGAGCGCATCGTCAAAAGCATGGCAGAAGCAGCCGCTGAAGCTGGGGTTGCTATTGTTACCGGTGATACCAAGGTTGTGCCCAGAGGTGAAGGTGCCGGTGTGTTTTTTGCCACCAGCGGCATCGGTATGAAAAAAAAGGGCCTGACACTGGGTATGCAACAGATCAAAACAGGCGATAAAATTCTGGTCAGCGGCACTCTTGGTGATCATGGTACTGCTGTAATGCTGGCACGGGAGCAGTTTGGACTCAAAGGTGATTTACAATCGGATGCAGCATCGGTTTTGCCTTTTACCCGTTCAATACTGGAGATAGAGGGACTGCGTTTTATGCGTGATCCCACTCGTGGCGGTCTGGCTTCTGTGTGTCATGAAATCAGTCGGGCCATCCAGCAGGAAGTACATTTATATCAAGCCGAAATCCCCATTCATGAGCAGGTTGAAAGTGTCTGTGAAATTCTGGGCTATGATCCCCTCTATCTGGCCTGTGAAGGTCGGGTTGTTGCCATCGTTTCTAAAGACCAGGCACAGGAAGTATTAGCAATCTGGCAGGCACTGGAAGGAGGCCACAATGCCCGGATTATTGGTGAAATAAGAACAGGTGGTGCTGATGTGGTGTTAGAAACTGAACTGGGAGGAGAACGTTTCCTCGAAGAACTGGAAGATGATCCGCTGCCGAGAATTTGCTGAATACAATAAAGACCCTGAGTAGTTGTGCTAAGATCTCTCGTTGCGATGATTTCTCAAACCTCATTAATCCTGGGCATCACTGTATCCTGTCCCTTATGAATAACACCATGCTAACGGCATATTTTACCTCCACTTGAGCTAATTATTATGTTGAATTTATGCATAATGCGTCCATAGCCTGATAACTTTAATAGTATGTTCTTTTTCATATACTTGATATACCAGCCTATGTTGAATATTAATGCGCCGTGAATATGCACCTGACAAATCGCCCACCAGTTTTTCATATGGCGGAGGGTTTTGGTATGGATCTTTTTGAATAACATCCAAAAGTGATTTTGCTTTATTTTTTAACCCTGAAGAAGCTATCTTTTTGGCATCCTTTTGAGCTTGTTTTGTATACACTAGCTCCCAATTCACCAATCAAGCTCCCTGGAGCTTTCAGATAGGTCTTGTTTTAATCCTTCCTGGATAGACTCTCTCATTCCGGGTACTGATAAGAGGTGAAGTGTTTCAGATATTGCCTTCCAGTCTTCCTCTGACAGCAAAACTGCATTGCCTCTTTTTCCTGTAATTACAATAGGTTGGTGGGTTTCTGTTGCCTCATCTATAAGGCTGTACAACTTTGATCGTGCCTCAGTGGCGTTTAATATTGTCATGATTATTAACCTCTTTAAATAGCGTACGCTAAAACGTACGACAAATCAAGATTTAGTCTTGCCCACTACTGAATGAGTCTGAAGTATCCAAATATATGCTTTGTGATAATCGGGGTCAGAGTAAGATTATTACTCTCGTTAATCTTGCCAAACGCTATTATCTCTTGGCTTATCGTTGACCCTGTATCAGCATAATATTTTACTCTGACCCCAATTATTTTTAATCTGTGATTTCATGTTATACTGAACGAAATTTGCATAATTATGGGAACCAGCTTGAAAAAAATACATTACCTTACGATTGCAGCAGTGACATTATTTTTGAGCGCATGTACCAGTATCGGCCCGCAAACCATTCCCAGAGATAGATTTGATTATAATACCGCCATATCAGATTCCTGGAAAGCTCAGACTCTATTAAATATAGTAAAAATACGCTATGCAGACATGCCCTTGTTTGTGGAAGTCGCCTCCATTGTAAGTGGTTATACTCTGGAAAGCAGTGTTAATTTCAGTGGTATTCATGTTGGCAGCGGCAACAGTGTGGCTGGTAACGAATTATTTTCTTTAGGTACTACAGGTAAATTTTCAGATCGCCCGACCATCACTTATAAACCTATTACCGGTCAGAATTTTAACAAAAGTTTTATGACGCCAATTCCTCCCCGAGCTATTTTGTTTCTGATGCAATCTGGCTGGGCAGTTGATCTGGTTTTCCCATTAACCATTAATTCTATTAATGGCTTGAAAAGTGCAATGGCTGGAGGTGTTAATCAACGTACAGGCGATGATGACTATTATCGTGTGGTCACCTTATTAAGGGATATTCAAAAGTCTGGTGTGGTGGGTATGCGTCTGTTGAAAAAAGAGAAAGGGCAAGAATCAACGTTTATGTTTTTTCATGACAAAAACATCAGCAATGAAATTAAGCTGAAGCTGAAAGAGTTAAATACATTACTTGGTATAAAAATAGGCACTCGTTCAATAAAAGTCTCTTATGGTTCCGTTGCCGAAAACCCTCAGGAAATGGCTATGCTAACCCAATCTCTTTTGCAAATAATGATAACACTTGCTACACAAATCGATGTGCCTGAACAACATGTTAAAGAAGGACGTACCGTACTTTCGAGACCGATGATTGATGCACAGGGTCATGACAGACGATTGGTAAATATAAAACACAGTGTTGAAAAACCAGAAAATGCCTTTACTACAGTCAAATATCGCGATCACTGGTTCTGGATTGATGATCGTGATTTTAAATCAAAACGTACTTTTGCCTTTCTTATGATTATTTTTTCTC
The DNA here is from genome assembly GCA_030632625.1 of Gammaproteobacteria bacterium. Lineage (GTDB taxonomy): Bacteria > Pseudomonadota > Gammaproteobacteria > GRL18 > GRL18 > GRL18. The sequence continues at coordinate 853 of DAOVUK010000355.1, read as the reverse complement.
TGACAGAAACTGGTGGTAAAGAAGGTTTACCGTTAGTCACGATTCCTGCGGGATAAAGTGAGAAGCTTATCAAAATGATGAAATAAAGTGATGAATGAGGAGGTGCAATACCGTTCTGGGCTTATCATTAATAAAGAGGGAAAATACACACTTTTTGAAGCGCCTTAGTTTACTATCCATAGCCGGAAATAAAGCAGGATAAAAAAATTTTATCCTGTTATTATAATTATCGGCTTGCTGCCAGCCTTAAGGGTGTTGATTACAGCAGTAAATTCCTAATGATAAATGGTCATAGTTGCAAATTTAAATTCATGATTTATATTTTCTTAATTCCTGTCGTCATCATAGCTCTGATTCTGATAATACTTCATATCGGCTTTATTCCCCCGCGTATTGTCGAAACAAAAACGCCTGAAGACTTTGCTATGGACTATCAAGAGCTGGAGATCATCAGCAAAAAGAATAAAAAACTATTTTCATGGTTTATGCCCACTAATAAATCAGCACCGCTTATTATCATTATGCATGGCTGGGGGAGTAATTCTGAACATATGCTGCCCATTGCCGCTGTTTTTTATCAGGCAGGGATTAATGTCTTATTATTAGATTCAAGATGTCATGGGAAAAGTGACGGGGATAGCTATTCAGCTTTGCCCCGCTTTGCTGAGGATATTAACCATGCTGTTGACCGAGCAAGAAAAACACTCCCCTTTAATGGCAAGATCATTTTACTTGGACATTCTGTTGGTGCTGCAGCAACATTGTATGCAGCATCTAAAAGAAATGATATTTCTGCGGTGATCAGCCTTTCATCTTTTGGTAGTCCCCAATGGCTGATGACACGCTATTTCCA
>DAOVUK010000391.1 GCA_030632625.1 Gammaproteobacteria bacterium | reverse complement strand
TCACTTTTCAAAAATATTTTTTTATAGTGTCATTCTTTCTCTTGCTCTGTCAGCTGCTGCTTTTTCAGAAGACCAGGCGAAGCAGAGTGTTAAATTATCTGTTAGTCTTGATCCTGCTTTACAGGACAAATTGAATCCTGATTATACTCTTTTTGTCTATGCCCGGGCAGCAAAAGGTCCACGTATGCCGCTGGCCATTGTCAGTCACAAGGCAGGTGAGCTGCCGCTTGAAACACAACTGGATGCCAGTATGGCCATGATGCCGCAAATGTCGCTAAGCAATTTTCAGCAGGTCATTTTTATGGCACGTATCTCTGCAAGCGGTAATGCTATGACTCAAGCCGGCGATCTTATGGGGGAAACAATGCCATTAGAGTGGCAAACTATGGATAAACCAGTTGCTATTGTTATCGATAAGCAACATTAATAAGTTAATAAGTTAATAAGTTAATAAGTTGATTAGTAATCATCCCTTTTTAATTGATGTTAAAGGGAATCCAGCGTACGGTATAATGAATATACTATAGTGTAATATGGCTATTATCGACTAACCGGGACAGGGCTGATACAGAGCATCCCGGGTTTCAATCAACCACAATGGCGATGATATGGAATTTAAAGACTACTACGAAATCATTGGCGTCAAACGTGATGCAGCTCAGAATGACATTAAGCGTGCCTATCGAAAGCTGGCGCGAAAATATCATCCTGATGTGAGTAAGGAATCTAATGCCGAAGAGAAGTTCAAGGAACTCGGTGAAGCCTATGAGGTACTCAAAGATCCTGAAAAACGTGTTGCCTATGACCAGCTTGGTGCTGACTATAAAGCCGGTCAGAATTTTAATCCGCCGCCGGACTGGAATACCGGCTTTGAGTTTAATGGCGGCGGCTATACAGAGACTAATGCTGCGGCCTTCAGTGACTTTTTTGAGTCACTTTTCGGCCATGACAATAAAGGTGCCGGCAGCAGACAGAGTCATGGCAGAGAACCTCAATATCACGCACCGGGTGAGGATCATCATGCCAAAATATTGATCGAACTGGACGATGCTTTTAACGGTGCTACCCGCACGATTACTCTGCAGGCACCTGAAATTAATGCTCAGGGACATATGCTTACCCGCAAACGCACTCTGAACGTCAACATTCCCAAAGGTGTTAAGCAGGGACAGTTTATCAGGCTTGCAGGACAGGGTTCACCCGGCTCAGGCAAGGGCAAATCAGGCAATCTCTATCTGGAAATAAATTTCAAACCGCATTCCTTCTACCATGTGGAAGGCAAAGATATCTACCTGGATCTGCCAGTCGCCCCCTGGGAGGCAGCACTCGGCACGACAGTTAAGACTCCGACACCAGAGGGAACGGTTGATTTAAAAATACCCGCCGGCTCCACCTCCGGACGCAAAATGCGCCTCAAGGGGCGGGGTATTCCAGCCAAAGTACCCGGAGATCTATATGTGGTTTTACAGCTTGTGCTGCCGCCTGCCGATACACTGCAGGCAGAGGAATTTTATCGCAAGATGGAACAGGAACTCGCTTTTAAACCTCGCGCCGGCCTTGGAGTGTAAATAATATGAAAATCGAATTATTAAGCGGACTATTGCTGGATGATGAATGTACTCTGACATTGGGTGAGATAAGCCGCGCCTGCAGTGCACATGCTGAGTGGGTCATTGAACTGGTGGATGAAGGCATTCTTGAGCCTGGCGGTCATGAACCTGCTCAATGGCAATTTTCCGGTCCCTGCCTGAATCGTGCAAGGGTAGTTAGACATCTGCAGCAGGATCTGGGGATCAATTTAACGGGAGCGGCACTGGTGCTGGATCTGATGGAAGAAATCAAAGACATGCGGGCACGTCTGCGCAGACTGGAACGAGAAAATTAGCGGACGAAGTCCTCAGTTGTATGTTTCTATGTTTCTATGTTTTTATGTTTTTAAGTTTTTATGTTAAAAAGAAGAGATAAAGAGCATAGGCTCAGCCATAAAGCTTAAAAACTGCTGATGAAACAATTCGACTATGTGAATATTTTAAATATTAAAAGCAGTACATTTATAACGTTTTTTTGCAGTTTCTACGATATATGTCTCAATGTATCCGGTAATATCAATATTTTCTTTTTTTCTGAATAATTTCCCTATTGGCTTATAAAATATGTTATTCCTTTTTAGTGAACCATTATAGTTTTGTTCTCTTTTACCCACTAAATCGAAAAAAGAATGGATTTCTTCAGAGCTTTTTGAAGATAGTATGAACTCATCGAGTTCATCCATAGCCTGGACACCCCGACTTCTATTGCCTTTAATAAATTCAGCACAGGCCAGGTTAATCTGGATTTCCGGCTCAATTGGAAGCGATGTGTCAGATGAATGTGAACAATGACTCAAAATGCCGTTCTTATGATCTAATAACACATTTGCAAGTCCTAAATAGGACAGGTAAATATTATGATGGATTTCTAAGGGATCAGTTTGCGTCACAGCGTTCAGGAAAAAATGTCTTGCCTGCTTATAATCAGATTCACATAAGCAGGCAATTCCGGAAAAAAAGTTGATGTTATAGACCGAGTGTTCTGGTGATTTCTGAAATTTCCATTTTTTATAGCAATCTAAACCACAAAAATAGGCAACACTATCACTTCCATGTTCAATTTTAGCATCAGAAACTGAAATATTTTTCAGACAAACATCACAGCTTACTTCTTCAACTTCAGTTGTTTGCTCTTTATCATGTTCATTCATACTACACCCCAAATCCTTGTGGTTTTATATATGCTATACCATCAACGTAGCAGGGGAATCCTGATTTTGTCAAAGATTAGCTTAAACTAGTTACCAATATCAGTTATTAAGATACATTTTTTCTTTATTGAGCTTATAAGACCAGGGCAGTCCGGAATTTTTCCAGCCATTAACTAAACGCCAGCTCTTTTGTTCACCGTCTTTTATTTTATCGCCTTCAAAACCATCAGTGACAACATAAACATTGGTATAACCTTTGCCCCATAATTGCTGCGCACTCGGTGCACCTCTTGTACCACCTGAACGACACATGAGAATAATAGGTGCATCTTTGGTCAAGCCTTTTGCTTTAAGAGTTGAGGCAATAGATTTTTCAAAATCAGAATTTATCTGCATAGAATAAACGGGCTTTTTATTATGCCAGGCATTTTTATTAGCCATCTTAAAGGGAATATTAATATCAACTACATCAGTAAAACCGGTAAACATAATCTCTACCGGATCACGCACATCAATAAATAATACTTTGTCACCCAACTTTTGTTTAAGGTCATAGGCTTCTTTGGAGTCCACATAAAGCTTCCAGGGCGTTTGTTTTTTGGGATTGACGGGTTCCGGAGCAGAAAAAGAAGCTATCGGCAGCAAGCCAAGAACAACTAAAATAAAGATAATATTGACTGATTTCATTAACAATTCCTCTAAATTAAATTTGGGGGAATTTTATAAACAAATTAAGTTTTTAACAGTGATAAAATCACCGAGCGGAGTTTTAAATGAAAATAAAAAATGTGCAGAGCCATTAAATAAGTCCATACTCCCCTCCAATAGACAAACTTTCTGACTGTTCAGGGAACAACTCATCGTCAATTATTCACTATATTCCTGATAAGCTTTTGAACCACCCATAATTAAAGCGCCTACACCGGCACCAATTAAAGTAGATTTTCGATTATCGCCAATAATAACGCCAGCAGCAGCACCACCAACAGCGCCAATTGCAGCACTTTTTGTGATTTCAACACCTTTTCTATTGGTTGACGT
>DAOVUK010000353.1 GCA_030632625.1 Gammaproteobacteria bacterium | reverse complement strand
CATGGGCACATTCTGTTTTGCAGCATACTTGTTCAGGAATAGGGGAATCAGGTCAATTTTTTAGTGACTTTTCGGTATTGAACGATATGATAAAACAAACAAAGGCAAGTTGCTGCAGTTAATTAATCTACCCGTCTACATCTATTAACAAATATATTGATATAAATAGAAAGCCATATTTTTTATATAACGATTGACTATAGAGTCATCAAACTTCACAGGATAATTTAAAATGAAACCATCAATACTAAAACAGCTTGTCTACGGTCTTATAGCAATTTCGAGCAGTCTGTCTGTATCTGCAGGTGATATTATTAATGAAAAAACTATCGGCATGGAACTCTCTCGTGATATTGCTAACGAGACGATTATGGCCTGTCGAAAAGATGGTTATCATATTAGTGCGGTCGTTGTTGATCGCTTCGGTCTGGTTCGTGCAGCTTTACGCGATGATAGAGCATCACGCTTTACTCTGGAAATTGCTGAACGTAAGGCCAATATGACGGTTATGGCCTGGACGGACAGCGGCGTATTTAAAAAAGCACGAGCAGATATCCAGCAGGAATTAAATCATATTCAGGGTTTAATTGTTATGGAAGGCGGTATTAAAATTATTGCCGGCGGCTACAATATCGGCGCAGTTGGTGTCAGCGGGGCTCCAGGTGGTGATAAAGATGCTGCATGTGCGCGTAAGGCACTGGATAAACTGGCTGAGCGTATTGAATTTTCTATTGACGAATAAAGATTTGTTGTTTTTTGACTTCCTCCCCTTGCTAGCTGGGGGAGGATGTCAAATTGTTAGCTGTGTTTGCAGCAAGGCATCACGTATTTGCATGTAGGCGATTAGAAACTCAAAAAACATTCTCCAGAACAGCTCCATAAAAAAGAAACAGCATATGAATAATGCAATGAGCTTTATTTTTTGTTTTCTGTTTAATGACCGCCATAAAACTTCTTTACCTTTTATATATGCAGCATCAACAAACTTATATTTTTCTATAAGCCAGATAATGACAGACCATATGCTGACGGGTAATATTATCGCACCGAGGTAATAAAAAAGTATTAAAACCTCAGTACTGATAAAGCTTTTAAAGGTTAGAAAATCCATCAGGTAAATCTGCCTGTACTTTTATTATTAAAACTAAAATACCATCCTGCAGCTTAATTGATGGATGGACATTAGTTTGCTAAACAAGATTTAAAATTTAATGCTAATATATCAGCAAGTTTGACCGCATTAGTGGGATGTACAATAGAGTCACAACTCCAGATATTATTGATGCCTGCTTTTTTCAGCTGAGCAACAGAATCGTTAACAAACAGCGCATGGGTGACCAGAACTGATAGCGAAGCAGGATGATATTTCATCAGTGCTTTTGCTGCTCCAATCAGAGTTTTTCCTGTACTTGCAATATCATCAAGCAATATAATATTTCGTCCCTCATAATTTCCTTCCGGCACACGGACGTTTACCTCTCTGTCACCGTAGCGTTCTTTTACAGCGACACCGTAATCCATTTGATAATGTGTGGCAATATCAGCTACCCACTGTTCAGACTCACCATCTGGCCCCATGAGATAAGGCTGTTCAATCGATTGCTGAAGAAAATGTGCCATCGGATCGGTGGCCGTTATATTGATGGCCTGTTGAGCCGGAATTGCATCAGACAGCTTATGGATGCGATGTAAATGTGCATCGACAGTCAATACGCTGTCAAAATAGTCAGCCAGTAACTGGCCGATCACTTTCTGGCTGACAACTTCACCTGCTTGAAAAGCTTTATCCTGACGCATATAACAAAGATAAGGTGCAACCAGGGAAACACTCCGGGCGCCTAGAGAACGTGCACCAGCTGCGGCAAGAATTAATTCTATTAACTTGTCATTAGGTTTGTCCAGACTACAATAAAAAATAACATGGACGGGCAGATTTTCAGGAAGCTGCAGCTTACTTTCGGCATCGGGAAAGCGATGCCGGTTTACTGTAACATAAGGGAGTCCTGCTGCCATGGCAAACTGCTGTGCCTGAGCTGCATACTCAGGAAAGCCAATAACCATAGCCTGTTGTGAATCAATTTTTTTAATATTCAATGTTTTTTCCAATGGTATAGCCGGAATTTTTCACAGCCAGGGTTTTGGCAAACTGAAAATCTGCATTAAACTCAGCATGAATAGTATAAAGAGCTTCCTTTTTATTAACACAGGCATTGAGTTTTTTATGCAGGTCGATACCCGCAAGCTTGTCCATAGGGGCACCCGCCATACGGGCAATATGCGCAATTTGCAGATTATCAATAGCATTCACATAACCGGCCTCAGGAGCCAGTACCTGATAATGGAATTGTGCCGGTCTGGTGGAAATAAGCTTACTGCCCTGAAGAGCCATAATATCTTCCATTTTTTTCAATGCACGGCCTGATTCCAGCAGATCACGTGCCAGACAATAGCCTTGCCCCCCCCGGATATCAGGGTCGAATTCTAATATTCGGCCTGCCATTTGCAGTGATTTTTCCTTTAAATCTACAGGTGCATTGGGATCGTTTTGCAACACCTGCATGACATCTCTTGCTTCCAGAGATGGACCAATACCATTGCCGACCGGCTGGCGTCCATCAGTGATAATTACTTCCAGTTCCATGTCGGTACGATCGCCAATGTATTCAAATAATTTGCGCAGCTTGAGTGCATGTCTCTGGCTATGCACTTTTGCTGTAGGACCCACAGGAATATCAATCAATAAATGGCTGGAACCAGCAGCAATTTTCTTAGATAAAATGGAAGCAATCATCTGACCTTTTGAGTCCAGTGCCAATGGTCGTTCTACTGAGATCAGAATATCATCCACCGGTGCCAGATTTGCTGTCCCTCCCCAGGCAATAAAACCACGCTGATGCTGAGCAATAGAGTGTAATTCATCCTGATTAAGGTTTACCTTTGCCAGTACTTCCATAGTATCTGCAGTACCTGAAGGAGAGGTAATAGCACGACTGGAAGTCTTGGGCATCAACATCCCGTGAGCTGTAACAATAGGCACTATTAACATGGTGGTACGATTACCGGGAATTCCGCCGATACAATGCTTATCAACAACCATAGATTCACCCCAGTCCAGGGTTGTGCCAGTTTCCACCATGGCTTCGGTCAGGTAGAGCATTTCATCCCTTTCCAGACCACCTTCGGCACAACCCACCAGAAATGCAGTAATCTCTATTTTGGAATAACGATTATTGACAATATCGCTACAGATGCGTAGAAAGTCTTTCTTTGCCAGCCGGTTGCCTGCAATTTTTGCATGCACAAGGCGTAATGAAGAGGGCGGCACTGCATGATTAACATAAACTGCACTGTGTTCTTTACCATGAAATTGTGCAAAAGTTTGTTCGCTTAATCCCAGTTCATCTGGAGCAATAATGTTTTCATCGTCAACAATGTTAAGCACTGCAATGACGGCTGTTGTTTCAAGTCCATCTCTGATCTCAATTTTGTTCAGAGCCTGAAAACCTTCACTGCGATACAGTGGACAATCACGGTGTAAGTAAGCAACGTTTTCTTTATATGTGTCAATGGCGACTTTTCGCAGCTTGAGAGCTTTCATGACTGCAATTACCTCATTATTTAAATTTATTTTAGAGGCTTTTAAAGGAATATTCAATGATATTACACCCTATATAATGTAATATAATAGACCCAAAAAGGGAACATTATGAAAATATCATTTCACGGCGCTGCTCGGGATGTTACCGGCTCCTGTCATTTACTGGAAAGTTGATACGGTGGTAATGGAAACCACTTATGGTAATCAAATTATTGATGGGGCAGGACGAGTAAAGATCTATGGCGAAGCCATTCAGGTTAAAGCGAATATACATACTATTGGTGGTTTTTCTGCCCATGCTGATCAGTCCGAATTACTCGCATGGCATCAGCAGACGGGGAATCCCAAAACTACTTTTCTTGTTCATGGTGAAGAAAAAAGCATGCACATTTTTGCTGATAAATTAAACAACACCCATGTAGAAATGCCTGAGATGCATCAGGAGTATACTTTAGGTTAACAGTTAAACTTTAGGGCCGTGGAAAATTTATTATTTCCAAGGCCCTAAAACTAAAATCTAAATTTAACAGGCTCAGCAAAAAATATGACCGATCTTTATATGATATTGATTTTCACTATTGCTGCCGGCAGCTGCATTCCAATAGGGGGAATGATTGCCAGATTTGAGAAAATTCAGCCTTTATG
>DAOVUK010000320.1 GCA_030632625.1 Gammaproteobacteria bacterium | reverse complement strand
CACTTAAGCAAGAATTATTCAATGTGCTTTCCAACATTGGGAAAACCCATAAGATAGCGTTTGCTTAAATGGTTAAATTAATTTTACCTCGGTACTTATGCACAGTTTTTAAGCAGCTTTTCTGTCAAAACGTTGCCATGGAAAACTTCAAAGTTTCCTCTTCCATAACCTCCGGTCCCGGATTATGATGGTTCTTAAGAAATAGGATGTTAACGGGTGGGAAGAGGGGCAATTCAACCTGTTGCCGACTTTTCTAAATCCCTGGCAGCTAATGCCATCATAATCATACCCCATCCAGCAAACAGCATTTCTATCGCAATAAACATACCAATCACCCATAATCCGGATGAGGGCCATTCAGACACGATCATGGCACCCAAAACGATTGCTGCGATACCACCGATCAACAGCCAAATCCAGCCCCTGACCTGCTTCATCTGAAAAGCCATAAAAATTCGCACGATACCAATCGCTATTAATGCCCCAGCAATCATCATGGTAAAAATAGAAGACGCACCCATTGGATCATTCATGATGATCACGCCTGCAATTACGTACAGTACCGCTATCAGGATATGACTTAAACGGCTTTTCCATCCAGAATAACGAAACGCGTCAGCGAACTGATAACCACCGCCTATCAATAACATTATGCCAAAAATCAGAACTGATGCCAGGGTCAAAGCAAAGCTGGCACCCAGACCAATCATGCCTAGCAAAACAAATAAAATGCCCAAACCTAGTAACCAGCGCCATTTGATGTGCATACTTCCTAAAATCTCATTTGTTTCAAGCATCTTACCTTCCCCATCATTATATAAAGTTAATTATTGCGACGATTACTTCATCTTCGTCTTTCCCGGAGCCAGCATAATACAGTTTTCTGATTTCATTCTGGTACCATTGATTTTTAAAATAACACCAATATCAATCTCCTGTCTATACACTTTACTGCACCTTGGAGGCAATCGCATTAAAAAATTGACAATAGAAACCAGATAAACCTACAACCTCAATAATTCATCACTCTTCAAATTATAAAAAACCCAGGAGTAGACTTAAATTGAGAAATCGTAACTTCTCATAGGTATGCTTTTTGTTCACATCATCCAATATCAAAGTATCCGTTTATCCTTGGTGCAGATATATGGAAAATAAAAAATGTTAATTTCGATTAACTGAATTTAACGTAGGATATTTATTTTATTGCCATAGGGGCATAAGTCAGTGGTATATCTATCCAGGTAGCCGTGTTCAGGACGCCTTTTTATGGCTCACTACATGGACCGGCCACAGGTCGTGAACCGCACCGGCAATCACGGGGTGAAATTGTCAGAATTCAATCACTGGTCGGAGCCGCTAAAAACCAGTGTATTCAGAGAAATTGCTATCACCTTGTCCTATCTGCTGGAAATCAACCGGATTTATCTTCTTCCCATACGCAACAAATCGATTCCCCTCGACTATCAGCTTATTATCAATATTGCCCGCTTTGATGCCTAGAGGGGAAGAGATGTGAAGCTGGCAGCACGCTGGTCGCAATATGGAAAAGATGGCAACGCAAAAGTTTCGATTATCACCGAATCCACGGTTGAAGATGGTGATGAGCATCTGGTTGCAGCAGAAAACCCGATCATAAAGAAGCTAAGCCTGAAAATTTCTGATACCATAGAGACAAACCAATAAATATCTGACTATCCAGAGCATCTGCATCCTGGAGACAAGGAAATACCTACATTTCAAACACCGCATCCCATTATTAAAGTAAAAGAGAGAGTCTCTTACAATATGAAATGAGCCCGGAATAAACTGAGAATAGTAGCCAGGTTCGACAATTTCTGGGAGTTACCAAAGTAAAGTGATTAGCTTCCAAATTAAAAACACAATGTTTCGCTACCTGAAATCCTGTAAGACCGGCTAAAGTTTGATGTTTAATGTAATTAAGTTCAGTTCCAGAGACTTGTATTAAAGCACTCTTTTGTACAAACAGTGCCTCCTTTAAGATAACGGATATAAGACTTTTACTACAGAGATCATATTCGGTTCAAAAAACCTTGTGATTTGTTAGAGTGTACAATGAAAATGTTTGTTTTAACTATGCTTAAATTGCTCAATGTTAACAAACGGAAAACCATTTAAATTATTTTTAAAAAATACCCATGCGATATCAGATCAAAACAAAAAGGAAACTTTCGCTTAGCTTAAAAACAGCAAGTATAGCTTTATTGCTATGCTGTCAATTACCGGCTAATGCTCAGAATTTACTCGCAACCTATGCATTAGCCCTGCAAAATGATCCGGTTTTGAAGGAATTTGAAGCAAACCTTCTGGCAGTCGGCGAAAGCAAGGATCAGAGCATTGCGCAAATGTTACCCGTTATTTCAGCTACTGCCGGCAGTAAAAAAGAATGGATAAATAACACCAAAGTGAATGTTGCCAGTGGCATTGTTTCTGGTTCGGGACAACAGGATTTCTGGAATAGCATATTTTCATTAAATTTAACCCAACCCGTATTTCACTGGGATCATTGGGTACAACTGGAACAATCCGATAATCTGATTGCTCAAGCCGAAGCGCAGTATCAGGCTGAACAACAGAATCTGATGGTCAGAACCACGCAAGCCTATTTTGATGTGCTTGCTGCCCAGGATACCGTCGAATTCGCCAAAGCTGAAAAGAATGCCATAGCACGTTCGCTTGAACAGGCGCAACAGCGCTTTGAAGTAGGCCTGATTGCGATAACCGATGTTTATGAAGCCCAGGCTGGGTTTGACCAGGCACGAGCGGATGTGATTGTAGCCGAGAACAATGTCGATAATGCCAAAGAGCAACTCAGGGTAATCATTGGTGATAATGCTGCCGATCTGGATGTATTAGGGGAAAAACTGCCCTTAAAGAAACCGGAACCAGAAGATATTAATAGCTGGAGCAAAAATGCCGAAATTCAGAATTTAAACATTGTGGCAGCACTTAACCAGGCTGAAGTGGCACGAAAATCAGTCAGCCTGCAACGTAGTGGTCACTACCCTACCCTTGATCTTGTCGGGGCTTATAATGTAATCGATAATTCGGCTAGCTTTGGTCTGCGAGGAGATACCCAGAATATCGGGTTGCAGGTCAATGTACCCATTTTTCAAGGGGGCGCAGTGAATTCGCGTACCCGTGAAGCCGAATACCGTTTTAATGGGGCTAAGGAGAACTTGATCCAGACCAAACGTGAAGTAAAACAACAAGTAACAAATGCCTATCGCGGCGTAATTACCAGCATCAGTGAAGTTCAGGCTTTAAAAGCCACCGTTGTTTCCGGTAAAAGCTCACTGGAAGCAACAGAAGCGGGGTTCGATGTAGGCACACGAACGATGGTTGATGCTCTGGCCACGTCACGGAATTTGTTTGATACCAAAACCAAATATTCCCAGGCCCGATACAATTACATTACCCGATACATTACCTTGAAGCAATCAATCAGTACCCTGAGCAGGGATGATATCGAAAGGGTTAATTTGTTGTTGAAGTAATGTAGCATCCTGTGACTGAACCTGATTTACCACTTTATCGTTTTATCGCCGTCACCAATGCGCTTCCTTTTTGCCAGTTTGCAGGTTTAACATCACTTAGGAAGAGGCACGAAATAAACTATACAACTACTAATTTGGAAGTGGGACTTTAGTCCCGCATGACTCAGGCGAGGCTAAAGCCTCACTTCCAAATTGCCTGGGTTATTTAGTGCGTGTTCCTTAATGAAGGATAATGCTTATTACCCCGATTTTGTTTAGAACAAAGATTATTCGCTTAATGCTTCACTGGCCTTGCCAACGTCTACTGAATCAGCAGCCTTGCTTTTGTCAACGGAATCAGCAGCTTTCTTGTAATCGACGCCTTCACCACTGACGGCTTCCATCGCCTTTGTTGTATCGACCGATTCGACGGCCTTATCTTTGTCCACGGAATCAGTCAATTTGCCTAAATCTACCGCTTGAGCAAACGGCGCGTAAGCCAGAAATATAAGTAAAGGTAAAAGTATTTTTTTCATAATGCACCTCTTGATGTTATTGATAAATAATAATTCTCGTTTATTGTAACCATTGCTACGATATTTTTCTTCCCTATTCGGTCATTTTCGTCATTACGGTTGAATTCAAATGTATCGCAACGCTCCAGTAAATAGTGTCGGCAGCAGACCAGACCCTACACAGAATTTGCAACCATGCCACGAATTTATTTGGCTGGATAAATCGTTTTCCAGTCTTTTTTCATATCCACTACCGTCCAGCCACTTTGCTCAGCCTCATCGAGCGCCTTGTTCAGTTTGCCTATATGAGAATCCCGGTCGTAGGCATATTCACGTTGTTCATCGGTATGGTGGACCAACAGCATGAAGCGTTTGCCCTCACCTGCCGCAGTCCATTGCAGCATTTGCAAATCACCATCGGAGTTACCAAATGCAGCGATTGGGCGACGACCTATATATTGATTGATACCGACACGTTTACCAGCTTTATCAGCGATAAAATCACTTTCACGTAACCTGACTGATACCAACTTACCATCGTGTATTTCCAGTTTTGTTT
>DAOVUK010000375.1 GCA_030632625.1 Gammaproteobacteria bacterium | reverse complement strand
TGTTTGACGAATTTAGCACCAAAGTAGCCACACATGTGAAATATTATTTTCTATTTAAACCCTTATACAGCATGGGGTACAGCCATATTCAGGTCAGGTCAAGCAAGGCTAAGGTCGTTAAGCAGAATTTATAATCCGTTCAAAAATAACTTATCAGTGATTTGTACTATTTCTTTTTTCTGGCTCTGGGATGCGCCTTATCATAAACCTCGGCCAGATGTTGAAAATCCAGATGGGTGTAGATTTGAGTCGTGGCAATATCGGCATGACCGAGTAGTTCCTGAACTGCACGCAAATCACCGCTGGATTCTAATAAATGACTGGCAAAAGCATGGCGCAGCATATGGGGGTGCAGATGAATGGGCAGTCCCTGAGCGATGGCCATTTTCTCCAGACGCTGCTGTACTCCCCGTTGGCTGATGCGGGTACCAAAACGTGAAACAAAGACTGCCTGCTCATCAGCTTTAGCTAATTCACCTCTTACTTTCAGCCATTTTTTAAGTGCCTGTACGGCTTTTTCACCGATGGGCAATTCCCGTTCCTTATTGCCCTTGCCTAAGACTCTGAGCTGGTGTTCCTGCAGTTTTAGATCAATGTGATCAATATTGGTTAATTCAGATAAACGTAATCCCGAAGAGTAAAACAATTCAAACATAGCGCGATCTCTCACCAGCAGAGGATCGGTATCCCCCTCATGAAGCAATTGTTCAAGTTGTTCGATATCTGGTGCTTTAGGTAATTTTCGCCCGCTTTTGGGTGCGCTGACGCCGTTGAGAGGGTTATTGCTGGCCAGCTGCTGTTTGATCAGATACTCATATAAACGCCGCAATGAAGATAATTGCCGCTGAATGGTTTTCCCGGAACGATTTTTGCGATGCTGACGGGCTACATAAGCTCGAAACTGATGGCTATTGAGCTGCTGCCAGGATTCGATTTTTTCACCGGCATATTCAGCCTGTTCAGTAAAATATTCGATTGCCTGAAGCAAATCACGCTGATAGCCGGACAGAGTATGCGGCGAAAGTTGACGCTCTACTTTAAGATAATGGATAAATGCATCAACCATTAATTTCATAATTGTGATTCAAGCTGCCAATAGTCGTTATGGTTATTACTTTTTAATAAAGCCATTGAGCATATGACTTAAGATTTCCCCCAGTCGTTCTAAAAATAATGTACCCATATCAGCATTAAAACGCCGGACATTATTGCTGCCCAGAACTAAAGCACCAAAGCAATTATTTTTCTCCATAAAAAGCGGAATAACGGCGACAGAAGAAATGGATGGCGATTTTTCTTCAAATAATTCATCCAGTGGTAATTTTTTGAAAAAACCACACATTGGCTTACGAGTATTAAGCAGCTTGTCCAGCTCCATACCCAGGGGCGAATCCATTGGCACAAAAAGATGCTCAGGCTGTTCCGGTATTGGCTCGACAAACAATTTCAGGGCAATGGCATCGACTGAAAAATCATCACATAAAATCTCATCCAGTACCACTTCACAGGCATCAATAGCATTACGGCTCATCAGAGATAAGATCAGCTTATGCATTTTTTGATTGGATTGCTCATTTGCTTTGGCAATCCCAACCAGTTCCGTCAGCTGTGATTTATGCTGAGCATTTTGTTCTCTGAGAATGCTCACCTGTCGTTCAATCAGTGAAACCGCAGAACCACTGGCATGAGCAATATCTAATGACGCTAAAAGAACGGCATGCTGATTAAAAAAATCAGGATTTGCGGTTAAATAATCAGCCGTAATTTGTGCGTCATTTTTTTCCGGATTAAGTTGTTCAGCCTGCATAGAGCTGTCTTTTTCTAATTTACTGCTTGAATTCATAGTTTTATCTGACCTTCATAAACAAAACTGGCCGGGCCAGTCATCATCAGGGAATGCTTCGCCTGCTGCCATTGTATGTGTAAACTGCCTGCCGCTAATATTACTTCAACCTGGGCTGCAAGCCAACCACGGGAAATACCATTGGCCACCGCTGCACAGGCGCCGGTACCGCAGGCCAGAGTTTCTCCGCAACCACGTTCATAGACCCGCAGCCTGATCCGCTCCTTATCAAGGATCTGCATAAAGCCGACATTCACCCGATTTGGGAAGCTGGGGTGAGACTCCAGTATTTTTCCAATCTGCTGCACAGGATAGTTGTCCACATCATCCACTTTAATAGTGATATGTGGATTGCCCATAGAAACGGCTGAAAATTCAACCCTGTCTATCTCTTTTATGCCTGCATCTATAGCAAGAGTATAACGATTATTATTCTGAGAATCACCTGCTGCGGGTATAAATGGTAATTGTTCGGGTTGAAAAACAGGTTTACCCATATCAACAATGACCATTTCCTGCTCATTTATTGTCAAACGAATGATACCGCTGAAGGTCTCGACCACAATCGTCTCTTTGCTGGTCAGATTTTTTTCCCGCACAAAACGTGCAAAGCAGCGGGCACCATTGCCGCATTGTTCGACTTCACTGCCATCCGCATTAAAAATTCGATATTTGAAATCTACCGTCCCGGCATGCGCCGGATCAGGCGATTCAATCAACAGCAATTGATCGCAGCCGACGCCAAAACGTCGATCAGCAATAAAACGTACCTGCTCAGCCGTTAATTCAACTCTTTGTGAGATGGCATCAATAACAACAAAATCATTACCCAGGCCATGCATTTTTGTAAAACTTAGTTGCATTGAATTACCATAAAAAACTGTTTATATCTGCTCAGCCTATTTTATTTTGTGCGATAAATCCAGTTCAAGCTGCTGCATTACTCTCTTTGCTGAACTTTTTTCACAGGAAAGTTCAGCAAATGATGACAGGCTCACCCCTAATAATCTGACTTTTCTCCGACCCGCTTCAGTTTTAGTCAAGAGCATTTTACACAGTGAATAGATGCTGTCATAGTCATTTATTTTACCTTCAATGGTCTTGCTGCGGGTGACCTGTACAAAATCATCAAATTTAACCTTCAGAGTAATGGTGCTACCCATGATTTTCTTTTTAAGTAAGTCTTCACTTACTTCTTCAACTAATAGTGACAATTGTTGTAATAATTCATCCCGATTTAAAATATCCACGGAAAAAGTCGTTTCACTGCCCAGCGATTTCCTGATTCGAGAATTATTAACCTCGCGTTCATCAATGCCGCGGGCAATTTTATAATAAAATGATCCGGCCTTGCCAAAATTGTGCAGCAGAAAATCCAGGGATTTTTCTTTCAGCTGGGTACCATTTTCTATTTCCAGAGCCCTCATTTTCTTCTCTGTTGCCCGGCCAATACCATAAAACTGACCAATGGCCAGCTGAGCAACGAAGGCTTCACCTTCTTCCGGAAGGACTATTTTTATACCATCCGGTTTATTGATGTCTGAGGCTATTTTGGCAATAAATTTATTATAAGACACGCCTGCTGAAGCGGTTAAGCCTGTTTTTTGTTTAATTTGCCGGCAAATAGCCTGGGCAATACGGGTGGCTGAAGGATTGTTGACTTTATTTTCAGTGACATCCAGATAAGCTTCATCTAATGACAGGGGTTCAATTAAATCACTGTATTGGGTAAAAATAGCATGGATATGCTGGGATACCTGGCGATATGCCTCAAACCTTGGTTTGACAAAAACTGCCTGAGGGCATTTTCGATAGGCCTGTGAACAGGGCATTGCAGAATGAATGCCAAACTGTCTGGCTTCATAGCTGGCCGCTGCCACCACACCTCTGCTATCAGGTTTACCACCGACAATAACAGGTCTGTTGCGCAGAACTGGATTATCCCTTTGCTCAACCGAGGCAAAGAAAGCATCCATATCAATGTGAATGATCTTTCTCATTATTTTCTATCTTGTTAAAATAATATCAAAAGCAGACACTTGATACCATCAAAATTAAGCCATCCATCGGGTTGATTTTTTGCTTATAAGAATTTTAAACGGCATCATTTTGTTTATTCTTTCAGCGTTTAATTTGACTCTGACCCTAAATATTAGT
>DAOVUK010000242.1 GCA_030632625.1 Gammaproteobacteria bacterium | reverse complement strand
GGGGTATCAAATGTTGCGATAACGTCGGTGGCTAAAACACGCCCAAGCGCCTGACGAAGAGCAATTTGTTCAGTGCCGACAACGGCTTTAGTGTCATTGATAATGCGTTTTTGTACTTCGCTGACGCTAAGAAAACGGTTCATACCCGGTGAAGAGGTGTCATTTTGGCTCATGGTTCTGCTTTTCCTGTAAAAATTCCGCTAATAAAATCAGTAATTTCATTAATATTGTTGATATCAAGTATGGGGCATAGGATGGTATCGGGGTGCACCCGTTGACCATTTTTATCATAAAAATGCGCTTGGTCCGCTGCTATGGCGATGATATCAGGATCATCTGGGTACAATAACGGTTTTCCCAATGCCGGACGATGTAATTCAATCTTGCTGATCGATTCATGCTTAAAGCCTTCAACCAGTATCAAGTCTGTTTTTTTTAAGTCAAGATGTGCTAATAATTCAAATAAGTCCGGATCCGCAGTTCTGTCCTGAAGTGGTTGTTCAACCATGAGAGCCCAGCGCTTTGCCGAGGCCACCAGCATTTGCTCAGCACCTGCTTTACGTAAGCGGTAACTGTCTTTACCCGGTTTATCAATATCAAATTTTTCATGATGGGTATGTTTTACCATAGCAATACGGATATTGGCTTGATTTAGCTCAGGGATTAACTGTTCTAATAAGGTGGTTTTACCTGTACCGCTGAATGCGGCAAAACCCAATAATGGAATATTATGATAGGTGGTGAGTGAAATCATCAGGAAATTATATCATAATATCAGCACTTGTCAGTTTACGGTCGCCAGTTAAAAAATGAAAAAACTTGATTATTCAGATGTTGATATCATCACAAAAAAATCAACCCATAGTGGTTTTTTTAGTATCAATCAATATAGCCTGCAGCATCGCAAATTTGATGGTAAAAAAACCAGAGAGCTCAGCAGAGAATGTTTTGAGCGAGGCCATGCTGTGGGTGTTCTTGCTTATGATCCGTGGCAGGACAATATTGTATTATTAGAACAATTTCGTATTGGTGCCTATATATACCAGCTGGAGAAACCGGAAGTTAACAGAGAGAGTCCCTGGCTGCTGGAAATTATTGCCGGAATCGTTGAGCCTGGAGAATCTCAGATAGATGTGGCTCATCGAGAAGCAAAAGAAGAAGCGGGGCTGCAATTACTGGCGCTGGAGCCTATTGGCGATTTTTATTCCAGCCCCGGCGGCAGCTCTGAGACTACTCAACTTTATTGTGCCTGTGTTAAAAGCAATGGTGTGGGTGGAATTCATGGTATAGAAGAAGAGGGTGAAGATATTCGGGTGATTGTGGTACCTTTTCATGAAGCAGTGCAATTGCTTAATAAGGGGCAGTTGAATAATGCCAGTGCTATGATTGCGATGCAGTGGTTGATGTTGAATCGAAATGAATTACAGATGAAATGGCAGGCTTCAAACCTTTAGGCCTTGTATTTAAAGAAAGCGTCTTATTGGACGCTAATAGCTGTGCAGCGAATTCCAGGAGTATTCATTTATGTCAGATAGTTCAATTTTGGGAATTGCCCAAACAGGTATGCAAACAGGCCTGAACGGGATAAAGAAAAATGCGCTTAACATTGCCAGCAAGGAGGCCATGCAGACTCAAAGCTCTTTGGTGAATGATGTTGTTGAAATGAAAATGAATAAATATCAGGTGCTTGCATCAGGAAAAGTCATAGAAACGGTTGATGAAACACTGGGTTCTCTATTGGATGAAAAAGCCTGAACTATCCATAAGATAAATGTGAAGAAGCGTTAATGGCTTGTTGTTAAAAGTTACCTGTTGGCTTCCTAAATCACTATTCTATCTTGTACTATCTGCTATACTGAAAACAAATTAAGCATTTGTTTGCCTGCGATGGCTAATATTGCCTGAATATTGTTAATTTAAGATGTAAGGTTTTAGTTGTAAGTATGACTGTTCGTATAAATAAAATTAAAGAATTGCCGCCGCTATCAAGCTCTGCCAGAGAAGTCCTGAAAATAGTACATGATGAAGACGCGGAAATTGGCGAATTTAGTCAGATCATTGAACGTGATCCGGCTATGCTGGCAAAAATAATCGGCCTGGCAAATTCTGCTTTTTTCGGTACCCGTTCTGTCACTGTGGTTCGAAGAGCAATTATTGATATTCTGGGATTACGTACGGCTAAAAACATTGCTTTGGGTATTGTGCTTGGAGGGATTTTCAATCCAAAACAGTGCCCGACCTTTGATTTACCCAAATACTGGTTTGTGAGCTTAATGACTGCAACATTATCCAGAGATATTGCTACCCGATTAAAAATGTCTTCACTGGATGCCAATGATGCTTATTTAAGTGGTATGCTTAATGAAATTGGTTTGATGGCTCTGGCCTATTTATATCCTGTAGAAATGGCTGAGGTGCTGGTTGACAATGGCAGTTCTCTCTTTGAACGTGAAAATAATGTTTTTGGTCAAAGTCATTATGAAATCAGTGCGGGCTTTTTGCATGAGTGGCAGCTTCCGGAAATTGTGACTAATGTCATGCTGGAATCGAGTCAGAATCCGACAAGAGAGTGTAGTGATTTATGCCATATTATTCATCTGGCAAAGAGTCTGGCGAATATGATCTATGAGGAGACAGCCATCGATCTGAGTGAAATGAATCTTCCTGATATTATCTCTGAACAGCCTCATCTTATTGACTTAATTGTTGAAGAAGCCAGTGGACAAGTAGAAACTTACAAGGAAATGGCAGATTTGCTGAATTAAATGGACATGTATTCATCTGAAGGAAAAGAAATTGCTGAACAACTGGTGGAAAAATATGCGCCATTAGTAAAAAAAATTGCTTATCACATGTCAGCACGATTGCCTTCGGATATACATATTGATGATATTATTCAGTCTGGTTTAATGGGGCTTCTGGATGCCGGTAAGCATTATGACCCCAGACAGGGCGCGCAATTTGAAACTTATGCGACTATTCGTATTCGTGGTGCAATTCTGGATGAAGTCAGACGCAGTGACTGGGCACCAAAGTCGGTGCATAAAAAAGCCCGTGATCTGACGGCAAGTATACATGAAATTGAGCGCAGAACAGGCCGGGATGCACGTGATATTGAAGTGGCTCAGGCAATGGGGATCAGCATCAATGAATACTACCAGATTTTAAAAAACAGCAGTTCCTGCCGGATGCTGAGCTTTGATGATTTGGCTGCCGATGATACTCAAAGTATGGGCATTTTTGAAGACAGGCAGCAGAATGTTGTTGATGAAGTTCTGGATGATGAATTTCAGCAACGCCTGGCACAGGCAATTGCAGGCCTTCCTGAACGTGAAAGAATGGTTATGTCACTTTATTATGATACCGAAATGAATTTAAAAGAAGTGGGTGCATTACTCGGTATTAGTGAGTCCCGGGTCAGTCAGCTATTAAGCCAGGCCCAGTTACGCTTACGTGCCCGTCTTATGGATTAATACTTCTTAAATAATTTATGACTCATACTATTACTAAATCAGAGCATAGGATAACAACCCCTACCGGGTTGTATGAAGCAAATTATCGTCGCCTTATCCGCTTAGTACCTGAGCTGGGCAATTTACCTGTCGATGAGTATCATTATTTGTCCCGCTCACACATCAGCATCAATATCCTGCAGCAATATAAATACACCACAGTGATTTCTCTTAAGCAGTCTCTGCAAGCCTCTTTAATACCAGATATGACACAGAAATTAACACCAGCATCTCTGCTGAACTCGATTGATATGGAATTGCGTGTCTGCCATGATGCCTGTCTGCTTGAAGTCATTGGTTATCAGGGAAAAGCGCCCATTCATTCAGTCCATGTTTATCCAAATAAGCATATGTTACAGGTTGATGAGAAAAGACAACTTAATTTATTTTTAAAAGATGTTCTGGAAAATTCATTGAAAAATGAATATCATCATAAACCCAGAACAGGATGTTAAAGGAAATTTAAGAACAACGTTATGGAAAAATTTATTTTATTGTTGTTAGGCTGTTTTGTCTGGCAGGTATCGATTGCCAGTGCCGGGAATCTTGAAGACGGCATCAAATTTTATGAACAAAAGAATTACCTGCAGGCTAAAGAACTCTGGCAGCCTTTAGCTGAAAAAGGGGATGCACGGGCCCAGTATAATCTGGCACTCTTACTGTATAAGGTTAAAAATGATGATGAGGCTGAGAATAATTCGCAAAGGCAGAAAGCCAGAAAATATCTGGCAATGAGTCTTTCCAAAGGCCTTGTTGATGGTTACTTTGTGACCATGCCTGCTCTTGATTCTACTCTGGTTTCAACCCCTGCCGCTAAATCTGAGGAAAAGGCTATTGTTCCTGGTGATCCTCTGGTCTGGCTTAATCAACAACAAAAAGATACTTATACACTGCAGCTGGCAACAGGAAAAAGTTGGAAAAGTATGGAGAAAATGCAGAAACAGATACTTTCCGGTCAATCGCTGGAGCAGCCTCATAATCTCTATATCCATAAAATAGAAAAAGATGGCCAACAGAAATCAGCCGTTCGTTATATTCTGGTTTATGGTATTTTTGAAACTTACAAGGATGCTAGAGATGAAGTAGACAGATTACCGAAATCAATACATAAATCCAGTCCGTGGATTAGAAAATTTGGTGTTTTACAGTCTATAGTTAATGCTAAACAGGGGAATAAAGACACCTGATAATCTGTCGGTGAATATAGCATTTCCCCGGCTCCTGTTTTATGAATTAAAAGATGTCATTTTATTGGCGCTTTTTATTTTTATGCAGGAAAATACAGAAATAAAAGTATATACTTGCTGAGATTATAAATATTGGAATAAAATTTGCTTGTTTATTCTTATTATACAAACATTACTTTGTCGATCAGCCCCTTCAGGGTTAACAACAGCTTCTTTAATATAAAACAGGGTTTGACTATGGCAGATGAAGATCTGGATTTGGATAATGGCCAGGAAGAGACGCCAAAATCATCAAAAAAAATGATGATCATCATTATCATCGGTGTTGTGTTGTTATTGATTATTGGTATTGGCGGCGGCATGTTTGTCGGTGGTTTTTTTGATGATAAAGCAGAAACTTCACAAACTGCAGATGGCGGTTCAGATGGTGACTCAGACTCTGGGAATGCTGAAGAAAGTTCAGAAGAAACGGCAGACATTTCCTACTGGCCCCTGGAGCCCGCATTTGTTCTGAATTTTGAAGGCAAGAGCAAAGCACGTTTTATGCAAATAGGTCTTGAGGTTGCAACCACAGATGAAAAATCGTATGCAGCAGTAAAGAAACATATGCCGGTCATTCGAAATGAAATTGTGCTGTTGCTCAGCGGACAAAAATATGAAGAGATGGTGACCCCTGAAGGTAAAGAACAACTCCGGGCTGAATTAATAGAAACAATAAATATTATACTCAAACAACATAAAGCAAAGAAAGGCATCGATAATATTTACTTTACCAGTTTTGTTATGCAGTAATTATTTAGCAGCCCCTAAGAGCCTGTCCGAGAATAGAAGTCGTACCCCAAGGGCACTTCCTTCGGGGCGTAGCGAGGGAAAGCTGTTTTGTACCCAAAAAGAGGGGCATAGCAAAGTCAGATTTTTTTATCATTTGAAGCCAATAGTTGTTCTATTAAATGAAAATGATAGGAAAATATGGCCAAAATCAGCTTTTCCGCAGTAGGCTTTCTATTCTCGGACAGGCTCCTAAG
>DAOVUK010000200.1 GCA_030632625.1 Gammaproteobacteria bacterium | reverse complement strand
CGCCATTTTTCCAGTATATGAAAGTGTGTATTGGCTTCGACTGCAGTATTGTGGTATCGCTCAAGTTTGAGGCGTATGGCATCCGCATCGGTATGACGCATGAGTTTGCCGATTAATTGTATCTGCCGGCGATGGCCGCTATGGCTGTGAATGGTTTGCGCCAGCAGTATTGCATCAAGCAGCTGTTCATCCAGCTCAAATGTCAGCAAAATATTTTTTGATAACTCAAGCAGTTTAATGCCCAGTTTCTGTAGTGCTTCGACATCGCGCTTTGCCTGAGATTTACTGATATAATGTTCACCAGATTCCTCCATGGCCTGTTGTTCTAATTTATGCCTGGCTTTGCCCCAGGGCTTAAATGCTGAATTTTTTGCTGCCATTTTTTTAAATTTTCTACCGGTTTTTTAAATTTATATTTTTTTGGATAAAAATTGAATGAGTTCAATAAATAATACCCCATCACATCATGTTTTGTCTGTGCAACAATTATACAAAAAATGTGATCTCAGTGATTTGAATTTTAACACAACTGAAGAGCTGCCGGAATTAGAAGAGATTATTGGTCAGAAAAGGGCTCTGACAGCCATTGATTTTGGTATGGGAATGAATCATAAGGGCTACAATTTATTTGTTCTGGGCTCCGAAGGGATCGGTAAGACGGCACTGATTAAAAAGTTGTTAAAAAAACACTATGTCAATCGTAAAAAAACCTTTGACTGGTGTTATGTGAATAACTTTGAATACCCTCAGCACCCGCGTTTTCTGCGCTTACCGGCAGGTACGGCAAAGCCCCTGAGTGAAACCATGGAAAAACTGGTGAAGCTGATTTCAACGTTGATCACCGTTGCCTTTCAAAGTGATGAGTACACGGCTCAAATTCAGGAAATTGAAACTGAAATCAATGACCGGGGTGATAAGGCGCTCAATGAGCTGATTGATAGCGCTAAAGAAGAGCAGGTTGCAGTGATCCGTACACCCAGTGGTTATACACTTTCAGCGATAGTGGATGGTGAAATCAGTAATCTGGATGGTTTTAAAAAATTGCCCGAGGATGTCCAGAAAGATTTCAACGAAGGTATTGATAAATATCAGGAACTGCTTCAGGAAACCCTGGCAAAGGTGCCTGTCTGGGAGCAGGAGGGTAAGGATGCCCTGGATAAATTAGACAAAGAGATTGTTACTAAGCTGGTTGATTCTGCTATGGAACAGCTGTTTAAAGATTATAACGGTTTTGAGCCTGTCATAAACTACCTTTTCGACGTGAAGGAAGATATTATCAATCATCTGGATGAATTTTATGAAGAAGATATTCATTCTAAAGAAACGGGTCAAAAGCGCAAACATATCAGTAAAACAGCCAGTTTTCATCGTTATCTGGTCAATGTTTTAGTCGATAATTCAGAATCTGATGATATGCCGATTATTTTTGAAGATAACCCGACGTATTCTAATTTAATTGGCCGTATAGAACATCTGGCCTATTATAATCCCCGAGAAGGGGAACAAAATAAAGCCGATAATGCCATCGGACTGGGTAATCTGCTGACCGCTTTTACTTTAATTAAACCGGGTTCTTTACACAGAGCCAATGATGGTTATTTATTACTAGATGCCGAAAAAATTCTGGGCAATCCCTATGCCTGGGAAGGTTTGAAACGGGCTCTGAAATCGTCAACTATTACTATCGAACCACTGGATGAACTGCATAGTTTTTCAAGAAACCTGACGCTTGAACCTGATCCAATCCCGTTAAAAATAAAAATTGTGTTAATTGGTGATCGCCATATTTATCACCTGCTTAAAGAAAACGATGCAGAGTTTAATAAACTGTTTAAGGTGAATGTTGATTTCTCTGAGGAAATGGCGCGCAGTGAGAAAATGACTCACAAATATGCACGTCTTATTGCCAATCTTCAACGTCAGGAAAAAGTTTCTCCGATTGAGTGCGCGGCGGTTGAGCGTATTATCGAACAAAGTTCAAGACTGGTTGATCATGGTGAAAAAATCTCCTTACATATGGGTGACTTAAGAGATCTCATTCTGGAAGCAGAATTTTATTATAGTCAGCGGCTTAAAGTGGAACAGGAAGGTGCTAACTCCGGCAACGGTACTATTAATCTTGAAGATGTTAATGCTGCAATAGCAGCGCGAATTTATCGTATGGATCAATACCGGGATATTCTCTATGAGGAGATTATCAACGACACGGTGTTAATCGATACGGATAATAAAAAAATTGGCCAGGTGAATGCTTTGTCGGTTCTGCAAATGGGTGAATTTGCCTTTGGTCAGCCATCCAGAATAACGGCAACAGTCAGAGTGGGTGATGGTCATATTGTTGATATTGAGCGTGAAGTTGATCTGGGCGGTGATATTCATAGCAAGGGAGTCATGATCCTGTCATCCTATCTGGGACATCACTATGCTAAGTCTCGAATGCTTTCTCTGGATGCCAATCTGACTTTTGAACAATCATATGGTCAGGTCGATGGTGATAGTGCCTCTG
This sequence comes from Gammaproteobacteria bacterium, assembly GCA_030632625.1. Taxonomy (GTDB): domain Bacteria; phylum Pseudomonadota; class Gammaproteobacteria; order GRL18; family GRL18; genus GRL18. The sequence continues at coordinate 3,870 of DAOVUK010000200.1, read as the reverse complement.
TGGCGGAATTATGTGCCTTGCTTTCAGCTGTTTCAGAAATTCCCGTAAAACAATGCATGGCGCTGACCGGTTCAGTGAATCAATTAGGCGAGGTGCAGGCAATTGGCGGAGTGAATGAGAAAATTGAAGGCTTTTTTGATATCTGCCAGCTCAGAGGCTTAACGGGCAGGCAGGGGGTTATTATTCCCAGAAGCAATGTGGTTAACCTGATGCTCAAAGAAGAAGTACTGCAGGCAGTAGAAGATAAACAATTTACAATTTACAGTATTGAACATGTTGATGATGCTCTGGGTCTGCTTATGGGAATGGAGGCTGGAAGCCTTGATGCACAGGGTCAATACCCGCAAGGCAGCATTAATTATAAAATACAGCTTAGTCTGGAAAAATATTCCTCATTGAAACACACTGAACAGCATAAATATGATAAAGATTCAGATTCAGATTCGTAACTTAGAACGGATTAAACTTCAGCAGGAGAGGCAGTGAAACGAGTATCAATTTTTGTCGATGTGCAGAATATTTATTACACCACCCGGGATCAGTATCAATGCCATTTTGACTACAATGCTTTCTGGGCAGCAGCAACTCAGGGACGGGAGGTGGTCAATGCTTTTGCTTATGCAATTCATCGGGGCAGTGAAAAGCAGATCCAGTTTCAAAACATTCTTCGCGGTATTGGTTTTGAGGTCAGATTAAAACCCTATATTCAGCGCAGTGATGGTTCAGCGAAAGGGGACTGGGATGTTGGTATTACTCTGGATGTGATTGAATGTGCAGCGCAGTCGGATGTCATTGTTCTGGCTTCGGGGGATGGTGATTTTGCTATGTTGTTAGATCGGGCTCATGAGAAATATCAGGTTGAAACAGAAGTTTATGGTGTCCCGGCACTGACAGCTAGCTCGTTGATTCACTCTGCAGGTAAGTATGTGCCGATTGAAGGTGCATTGCTGTTAAGATAGGGTGAATCCCGGACATAAAAAAACCCTGGTAAACTGAAAGTTTTTCCAAGGTTCTTATCTCTTCTCTTAATTCTCTATTTTAGCAGAGATTTAAAGTCGAGCAGCTTACAAAATGTAACCTGAATAGCTTATTGCGGTTGAACTTGAACCGCTTGAGGGCCTTTAGGGCTCTGCTCTATTTCAAAGTTTACATTTTGACCTTCAGCAAGTGTCTTGAAACCATCACCAACGATTGCTCGAAAGTGAACAAAAACATCATCACCGCCATCATCTGGTTTAATAAAGCCAAAACCCTTAGATTCGTTAAACCATTTTACAGTACCAGTACTCATTTTTAAAATCCTAAAACTAACTAAATTATAAATATTACATTGTGCCTATGACGCGATGGAAATTCAGAGATGCATTAAAACAGGTTTAAAAAATCTAAGAAAGCCAGCTTGAGCAAATGCAGACAGCCTGACTATAACCTATTTTTTAAAAAGATCCAAAGATATTTTCAAAAAAATAGCAATAAACATAAAACAATGTTACTAAAAAACACAAAACAGCTTTAAAAGGTGTAATTTTGAGTAATAATGACCCATTATAAAAACCTCTACTCTACTTCAAAGGTATAGATAATATTGCCGCCGCTTTTAGTTGCGCTGCTGGTGCCTTCGAGCTGAATTTTGTCGGTCAGTTTGTAACGGGTGACAAACTCACTGCCCTCATCACCCATACCGGCATTGACGCCAACACTTAAACCCTCACTGATCTCAGTACCGGCATAGATTTTTGCCTGGTCTAAATTATCCACTTTCTGACCCGTCAGCAGCATCGAAATGATATCTTTAGTCTCCAGACTGGCGTCATCAGAGAAGGTGTCTACCTTTGGCTTTCTGGCTGAACCGGAGACCCTGATACCGACCCGGGTATCTGTAACTTTGCGTGAAGCGGTGAGCTTGATCCCCGGGTTGTCAATATAACCGCCCGCATAAAAAATACTACCGCTATCAATGCTCAGATCCTGGCCATAAGCACGGAATGATCCGTCCTTTAAATGCAGTTCACCATGAGCTGTCATTAACTGCCGGGGACGTTGATCAACCGTCAGCTCGCCGGCTAAACCGGTTTTAAGTCCAAAGGCATCCAGTTTAACCCCATTGCTGTGCTTAACAGTACCAACCGCCAGAGTGATATTGATATCAAGGTTTGCCGGTGCCGGCTTTTCTATTCCCAGCACTTCGACATCTGATGATGTACTGATGCTGCCTTCCGGTATTGTTGCCGGTGATATGGTGGCCTCGGGAATCAGTATTCTGCCTTTGAAATGCATTAATCCCTGTTCCTGACGAAATTGAATATCGGGTGAAATCACAGCATAAATATCCGGTGTATTGACTGCCAGGAAATTATTGCCTGTGAGGGCAGCATCCACAGGCCATCCCCGGGCAGCATCCAGACTGATTAAACCCTTCAGCTCAAGCTGACCGTCGCCTGAACGTAACTTGCCAAGCAGAGCAAGCGCCTGACCATTATTTTTATCCTGAAGGCTGATACTAATATCTTCGATACGAATACCGGCATCACGAATGCTCAGGTAGTCTGCTGTCAGATCAGCATGGCCGGTGACTCTGGGTGAGCCCAGTACGCCGTCAAGCTTCAGCTGAGCTGATAAATAACCACTGGCATCACTAATCCGGGGAAGCATAATACTCAGCAGATTTAAATCTTTAATATTAATGCTGATATTACCTGTTATCGGCGCAGTCAGGGGATCTTTTTCAATTTCTTTTCTCGGGATATTGATCTTTCCGGTAATACTATGCGGACCCATTTCAATATTCCACTGAGCTTGCAGCTGGCGATTATTATAATCCGCTGTCAGCAGCCCGTTACGATGTGTTAATTTAACCGGCTGTTGCGTGAGTGGTTGAAAAATGAGTTCACCCGGTTTAATTTCAGCCTTAATATGTGCCAGTAACTGCGGCCCCAGATCAACATCAGCCTGCACATTCAACTCGCCCGTCAATTCACTGATTTCTTCCGGGAGATAGGGTTTTAGCCGCTCAAAAGAGAGTTTGCTTAAGCTGATGCCGGCATGACTTTTTTGCGATGGCTGAGTCGCTATAGTCTGATCAATCTGCTGCCAGTTAACAAAAGTGCATAGTGCGGCATATAGTGCGGCATGTTGCTCTGCTGGTTTTTTGTCAGTAACATCTCTAAGACATAGTGATGACAATGACACTTTGTCTGCACTGGCAATTAATTCGGCGGGTACCTGCTGCTGCCAATGACCCAGTTCTTTATCATCAATGAGCATTTGTTTTATTTGACCGGCCCAGCTGAATTGTTCAATATCAAAAGCACCATTTGCTCTTAAAGCCAGATTTGCCCGCTCATGCTGAACGGTTATTGCCAGTTGATGTTTTTCTAAGGGGCCTTTTAGACTCAGCTTAAAGTGTTTTATCGCCTGTGAATCAAAGCTTAGAGAATGAGCATTAATTTCTATACTGGAGTCTTTTACCGGGTTGCTGTTGAGGCTTAGATGTAAATCAGCCTGACTCAGACGGCTGCTCTGATAACTTATATTGTTTAACTTGAGTTGGGCATTGATTACGGGTTGCTGCAGCTGACCGTCAATACTGCCCTGACCATTGATGCTGCCCAGTGCTCCGGGCAGTAAATCAGCTAATTGTCCGATGTCTAATGACCAGTTTAAATGAACCTTTTCTCCTGAATTATCCAGTTTTCCATTCGCTTTGACTCGGGCATTGCCGCTGGACAGGGTGAACTGCCGGATGCTGAGGGTGTTGTTATCAATATGAAATTGACCGCTGCCGTCCAGGGGTTTTTCTCTGAGGTGACCCTTTAATTGCTTTAATTGAATATTCGCCATGAATTGATCACCGGACAATTGCCCGTCAGT
>DAOVUK010000468.1 GCA_030632625.1 Gammaproteobacteria bacterium | reverse complement strand
TCAGCCCGACGGTATGGTAAGAGTGTAATCTATTATTGTACGGATTTCAATAGATATTAAAAGATTTTTTATAGGGGCTGATCCCCGACATGAATGACGGAGTATTTCGCTTCGTCTGTTAAGAGATTTTTGGATAAAAAAGGTTAAACGGACATGAATATTGAAAACATAAAAAAAGCAATAGAAGATGATGCCGGCGAAATGTTACCTGATTTGGAAAAAAGCCTAAAAGAGTCGGTTGCAGGTCAGCATGATAGAGTTTACACCCCTGAACAAATTTTGATCAGGGATGCGCGAAAGCAATTAAAATTATCGCAGCAAGCTTTTTCTGACTTGTTTCATACGCCAGTTGCTACTTTGCGTGACTGGGAACAAGGACGTTATTCACCGCCAGGTGCAATGCTAAAACTAGCTGAAATTGCACTTCATCATCCAGAAATTTTCAAAGATGTAGCATAAGTAGCGATGTTTTGCTAATTGAACTCATAAATTTCTATCCAAACGTCGAAAAGTACAATTAACGGTCACTTTGGCTTGTTGTTAAGCTGGTCAAAAATGACTCCTTTCAGGAAAATCTTATCGTTATAAATTGAATAAGAAAATCCCTCTTTTTATTTTCTGTGAAAGAACTAATAATAAATCGCAGTGAGAGCAGACATTGTCAAATTAAAAAATATTAAGCCAATTCTTAGTTTACCTCTACAATTGTTCATCACTGATCAGCAGTAACACACTGTAAAGAGCGATGGCTGCCAGAAAAAATATTGTGACCAGCCATCGAAATATTTTCAGCAAGGTAGCAGGCTTATTGAGGGACTTAATTTTCATAAGGATAGTGATGAATACTTTAATGTGTCTGACGGCAGCTCACCAAATGTTTTTTGGTAGTCAGCAGCAAACTGTCCCATATGCCAGAAGCCCCATTTATTGGCAATTTCTATTACCCTGACAACCGAAGGGTCAGAGTACCATAGATCTTTGTGGACATTATAAAGCCTTTGTCCGTTTAAAAATTGTTTCGGTGTCATATTGATTTGATGTTTGAATAAAGTCTGTAGAGTACGAATGGATATTTGTGAGGTATCACAAATATCGCTGATTTGTAGTATGGATTGGTCAGAGTCATGAATATGTTCAATGACTTGTTTAAATTTCTGAGCTTTTTTCAGACCTGAATTGTTTATTTTTGGAAATTTTGAGTCAAAATTGTGAATCAGTATTGACAACAGAAGGTCTTTCATTTCCTCAAGCAGATAATACCCCCGTCGCCTAGTCTGCCAGTGACCACCAGATTGAGCAAAAAACGAACTCGATTCAGTTGCTGGTCTGTTGCCTGCCAAACCTTATTGCCATAATTAATTATTTCTCCCAACAAGGGCACGCCGTTCTGCTCAAACAAGGTCATTAATAGATCATTTGGAAAGCTGAAGCTAAAAACGCCAAAACCTGGTTGGTTAAAAACACTCATGTCACCGTCTGCTGGAAAAGAGACGAGGTTTTGTGGGCCTACTTTTTGCCCATACCAATTCATTTCAGGGCTGTCTGGATGAAGTATCGCAAAGCTGCACATTCCTGCAGGCGTCATACCACGTTGTTGTACATGACAACCAAGGCGGGAATCCAACATCAGCATTGGGCCTAAAACTGCCTGATAGAAAGTTGACTTGAATTTTTGTGACTGCAATTGTCGGAAGTCAGTATCCCAGTTGGAGATCAGATAAGCTAATTCCTCAAAACTATCAAACTGTTGGTTAACCATTACCTTTGGCTGTATTATTGGCATTTAGAAACTCAATATAAGATCTATTTTTTCGTATTTTTGATGTTGAAAAAATGATTTTCAGTCAAATACCTCCGGCAAAGCCGGAGGCTTGAATTTGTTAACCGCTCAAAGCGGACTAATTTATTAACCACCTAAAGGTGGTAACGCTTTAAAAAAAGTTCAGTTGTTCAATTCTCTGATCTTCTTTTTCCTGATGCCTTATATATTCTCGAACAACTTCTTCATCACGACCAACGGTTGAGACATGATACCCCCTTGCCCAAAAACTTTGGCCAGTGAAATTTTTCTTTCGTCCCATGTACGTTCTGGCTATTGATATGGCACTTTTTCCTTTTATAAAACCAACAATCTGTGAAACTGAATATTTTGGTGGTATGGATATCAATATGTGAACATGATCGGGCATCAAATGCCCTTCTTCTATCCTACATTCCTTTTGTAAGGCTAAATCTTTAAATGTGGCTCCAAGATATTGCCTTAAATCCTTATAAATTGTCTTCTTTCTGTATTTTGGTATCCAGACAATATGATATTTACATTCCCATACTGTATGGTTTAAGCTTGATTGTGCTTTCATCGTTTGTTTCCTTATCATTGAACTTTGAGCGGTTCGCAGATAAGGATACTTACGATGAATCCCGTATTTGTCAAACTTTGATAGTCACCCCAGCAGAGCTGGGGGATTACCTTTTGTTAATTTATTATTTGAGTTATGTCAATAACAAGCATGGTTCCTGCTTATTTATGCTTACCGCTTTTATCGAGCAATCATCGCCTGACGACCACTGGTGTATAGCCAGCGAATCAGTTCATACTCAAAAGGAGAGCCACTTTGATAATATTGAAATGAGGTCTTAGCTCTGGCATCCACACCCGTCATAATATAATAAAAAGCCAGCCATCCGCCATCACCATTCATACTCAGCACCCAAGTTGGATTCCCGTCTTACAGACCTCAGTGCCCATTGCACAGGTGGTGAGACGCTTTGAAACGGTCTGGGAAAACACCGTTATCCGAGGTCGGGATCGTAGACAAACAATTATTCCCTCTTGTAATCCACAGGCCGGTGTGGATTCCGATGCCTTATTTGAGCGATTACGCCCC
>DAOVUK010000274.1 GCA_030632625.1 Gammaproteobacteria bacterium | reverse complement strand
TCAGCCCGACGGTATGGTAAGAGTGTAATCTATTATTGTACGGATTTCAATAGATATTAAAAGATTTTTTATAGGGGCTGATCCCCGACATGAATGACGGAGTATTTCGCTTCGTCTGTTAAGAGATTTTTGGATAAAAAATATGGCTTTCTACATTATATCAATCTATTTGTTAATAATTAACTGCAGCAACTTGCCTTTGTTTGTTTTATCATATCGTTCAATACCGAAAAATCACTAAAAAATTGTTCTGTCTCCCCTATTCCAGATGAAGTTTGCTGTAAAACACCAAGCGCCCATGCTGGTAACTGAGAATTTATCTGATAATACATCCATTGTCCATCACGACGAGTATCTACTATCTCATATTCCCGTAACTGGGCGAGATGACGGGATATTTTTGGTTGAGACAAGTTTAATGCATGAGTCAGTTCACACACGCAAAGCTCGCCCATTCTTTGCATCAGCATCAGAGCCCTTAAACGGGTATTATCCGATAACATTTTAAAAAATGTTTCATTATTGAGATTCATGCATTACAATATACGTTAAACCATATATATGTTCAAGCATATATCAATGTATGTATATTATGTTTTTGATTTGTTAATTCATCACACAGAGAGCAAAAGGTAGTTAAAATGTTTATGTGGTTTGCTGATCTGATTGTTTATCAGCTTATGGCTATGAAACCTGAAGATCCTGTCTCACAGAGCCTGCATTTTTTTATCATGGATGTCAGTAAAATATTTTTTATGCTGATAGTGATTATTTACCTTATGGGCTTATTCCGTTCCTTTTTATCCCCGGAGAAAGTCAGAGAATATGTCAAAGGCAAATCAAAAATACTGGCCCGGTTTCTGGCAATAATTTTAGGCGCAGTCACACCCTTTTGTTCATGCTCATCCGTGCCATTGTTTATCGGATTTGTTGAAGCCGGCATCCCTCTTGGTGTCACTTTTTCTTTTTTAATTGCCAGTCCCATGATCAATGAAATCGCCGTGGTCATGCTGCTGGGCATCGTTGGTTGGAAAATAACAGCCCTGTATGTTCTTTCAGGTTTAATAGTCGCATTTTTAGGTGGAATTATCATTGAAAAATTTCGCCCGGAACAATGGGTTGAAGAATATGTCTGGAAAATACAAATGGGAAAGGCAACGCTAATAGCAGAGGATAATTCACTGGCTTCCCGTCACCGCTATGCCCTGGGTGAAGTAAAAGAAATTGTGGCACGTATCTGGAAATGGGTTCTTATTGGCGTTGCTGCCGGTGCCGTATTTCATGGCTATTTCCCTCAACAATGGGCTGAAAGTCTGGCTGACAAAGATAATTTTTTAGCCGTCCCAATGGCTGTCGTTATCGGTGTACCACTATATTCGAATGCCGTTGGAGTAATTCCTCTGGCAGAAGCCATGCTGATAAAAGGCGTCGCTATTGGCACCACACTGGCTTTTATGATGAGTATTGCAGCCATTTCATTACCGGAATTATTGATTTTGAGAAAAGTAATCAAATGGCAGGCATTGGCCTTGTTTACTGTCATTTTAACCCTGTCCATAATCAGCGTTGGCTGGTTTTTTAATTTTATTCTTTAATCGGGAGTCGAAAATGTTTGATGTAAAAGTATTAGGCAGCGGATGCAGCAATTGTAAAACAACACAAAAATTGATTGAGGATGTCACCGATGAGAACGCTATCCCCATTACGTTAGAAAAAGTAGAAGATATGGCACAAATCATGTCATATGGTGTCATGTCGACGCCTGGAGTCATTATCGATGGAAAAGTAGCTCATGCAGGCGGTGTTCCGGATAAAACCACCATACTTTCCTGGTTTAGTTCATCCTGTTGTCCTAAAGATGATAATTGCTGTTAATGCTCATCATCAGATACTTGTTCCTGCGGTATCAAAAATCTAAAAATAGCGCCTCCTTCAGGGTGATTTTCTGCCCATACTTGTCCACAATGGGCATTGATAATATGTTTGGAAATGGCCAAACCCAGGCCTGTTCCTCCTGACGCCCCTATTGTTGTTTCTGAACTCTGAATAAAATCATTAAAGATTAATTCACATTCGCCTGTTGGTATTCCTTGTCCATAATCCCGCATGGAAAATAAAATGGCCGGTTTATTGTCTAATTCTGAATTGGCAATTAAACAATCTATGTTTTCACCATCGGGTGTGAATTTAATGGCATTAGATAAAAAATTAGTAATAACCTGGCCAATTTTAAGGGGATCAAACCGGCCATCTCCACTCAAACTATCCGCTAGAAATATAACCTTTTTATTAGCTTCAGTTAAACGAGCCTGCTGTTCTGCAATGCAGCTTTCTGCAATCGTTTCCAATGAACTCTGAGAAGCGACTATGTTCATTTTGCCTGCTTCGAGCTTTGCCAGATCCAGAAGATCATTAATTAATAGCAATAATCGTTGACTGCAGGTTTTTATATGACCAAAATATCTAATCGCCTTTTCCTGACTTAAACGCTCAGGATTATTAAGACCAATATTCAAAAATCCCATAATGCCGTGCATTGGCGTGCGTAGTTCATGTGACATATTGGCCAGAAACAGACTTTTGATCTGATTGGCTCTTTGCGCTTCATCTCTGGCCTGCTCAAGTTTAAATTTTGACTCTAACAACTCAAATTGAAGATTAACTCGCAATTTTAACAATTTAATATTGATGGGTTTGCTAATATAATCAACAGCACCCATTTTTAAGCCCGTTGTCTCATCGTCCTGACTGTCTATTGATGTCAAAAAAATAACCGGAATGTTTTTTGTCAATGGATTTTCTTTAAGCTTTACCAATACTTCATACCCATCCACATCCGGCATAAGAATATCGAGTAAGATAAGGTCGGGACAGGGTTCCTGAAGCGCTATTTCCAAGCCCTGTCGACCACCATCAGCCAGTAAGATCTGATATTCTTCAAATGATAATGACAGCATTTGGCGATAAAAAAAGTCATCATCAATCACTAATATGGTAAATTGTTTCATCTAAATCTTTAGCTTTGATTAAGGCTATTCACAGAAATGCGTACTTTTCCAAATTGTCTCTACGGTCACGTAACGACCGCCAGGGTGGTAAGCATACGTAGAGACGTTGCATGCAACGTCTCTACCATATCTATGAATGGCTGAATACAGAAAGTATGCAATAATGTGAAGAACCTTGATTAACAGTCAAGAGGAATAATAAACTCAAAAACAGCATCCCGGAAGATGATTTTCAGTCCGGATAATGAACAGTCTCTGTATAGTATAGACCGACAGTCTCATATAAATATAAGAACAGACCTACAAACAGGAGAAATTTATGAATATTCAATGAAATAATAGAAACCCGGTTAAGTTATTGACATTGCAATGTATATAAATATACGATCTCACTTTGCTAACCCGTAGAAAACCTATTAATAGTAAACAGGATAAATATAAAATGACGATTCGTATTGGCATTAACGGCTTTGGCCGTATGGGACGCCTTGGTTTACGTGCCGGCTGGAAGATGCCTGAGTTTAAAATTGCGCGTATTAATGAAACAGCCATAGATGCTGCCGGCTCAGCGCATCTGCTTAAATTTGATTCTGCACACGGTATCTGGGAACAGGATGCAACAGCAGAAGAGCAACAGATTATTATTGATAAACAAATATTAGCCTACTCTTCTGATTCAGCCATAGCCGATTCAAACTGGTCAGACTGCGACATCGTTATCGAAGCCACAGGCATACATCACAAAAAGCCGGAATCACTGAATGCCTATTTTGACCAGGGTGTAAAAAAAGTCATTGTCGCCGCACCCACTGAAGGCGCTCTCAATATTGTTTATGGCATTAATGATGATCTATATGATCCCGCTGTGCATAATTTATTGACCGCTGCATCCTGCACCACCAATTGCCTGGCACCAGTGGTTAAGGTAATGCATGAAAACATAGGTATTAAACATGGCTGTATGACCACAATACACGATATCACCAACACTCAGACAATTGTGGACAAAGGTCATAAAGATTTACGCCGGGCAAGAGCTTGCGGCCAGTCCCTGATTCCTACGTCCACCGGATCAGCCAAAGCCATTACCAGAATATTTCCAGAACTTAGCGGAAAACTCAATGGCCATGCTATACGTGTGCCTCTGCTCAATGCTTCATTAACAGACTTTGTTTTTGAGGCAGCCCGCCCTGTTACGGCTGAAGAAGTCAATGAATATTTCAAACAGGCAGCTGATGGTGAACTTAAAGGTATTTTAGGCTATGAGGAACGGCCTCTTGTTTCTGTTGATTATGTTAATGATCCCCGTTCTTCTATTGTTGATGCACTGTCGACAATGGTTATCAATAACACTCAGGTCAAAATTTATGCCTGGTATGATAATGAGTGGGGCTATGTTAATCGAATGATGGAATTAGTCAGAAAAGTTGCACTGAGTTTGTAGTGATAGCGTATTTAGAAAAGGTCCTGTAAAAATGGAACAAGGAATTCGCAACTATCTGGTGGTCACTGGCGGTTACTGGGCTTTTACTATTACCGACGGCGCCATCCGTATGCTGGTGGTACTGTATTTCCATCTATTAGGCTATTCTCCCTTTGAAGTGGCTATGCTGTTTCTCTTCTACGAGTTCTTCGGCATAGTCACTAATCTGGTTGGCGGCTGGCTTGGCGCTCGTATAGGTCTCAATCTTACTATGCATATCGGCATGACAATGCAGATTACCGCATTAATGGCATTAACAGTACCTGATGCCTGGCTGTCAGTACCTTATGTCATGGCGGCTCAGGCTTTGTCCGGTATTGCTAAAGATTTGAATAAGATGTCTGCCAAGGCATCAGTAAAAAGCATGATAAGTGGTGCTGACGGGTCCAGGCTTTTCAAGTGGGTAGCCATCCTGACCGGCTCAAAAAATACCTTAAAAGGTGGTGGTTTTTTTGTTGGTGCGGCATTGCTTGAGTGGCTTGGTTTTCGTGCTGCGCTGGCCGTTTTAGCCGGGTCATTGTTCATTGTTTTAATAATCACCGTCTTTTTACTGCCCTCCGGTGTAGGCAAGATGAAAACCAAACCGAAATTTACCCAGGTTTTCTCAAAAATTCCCGCAATAAACTGGTTATCAGCGGCTCGTTTTTTTCTCTTCGGTTCACGGGATGTCTGGTTTGTTGTCGGCTTACCGGTATTTCTTTATGATGTGCTGGGCTGGGCATCAACCGAGGTAGGCGCATTCCTGGCAATTTGGATT